>JAIXVO010000421.1 GCA_027482985.1 Cyanobacteriota bacterium | reverse complement strand
GTCAAAATCTTGTGGGTAGAAGTCAAGGAAAAGTTTTTCATTACAGTATTCCTTTTGTACTATTTTGAAATCAAACTGACGCCGTAGTATAGCAGCCTGCCAGCTTGATGGCAATATTGTCAAGCCTGTTGAATAGTCTAGGGTGCATTTGTGCAGCAATGCACTAATAGGAAATTATGGCAATTATCACCTGATTTTTTATGCTTCCCCTACTGCTCAAATGCGTGATCTATGACGACGATTGTAAATGGATATTGCTACCCTATTGCTTGCGATAAAAGCCTCTCTCGCTACCCCCGTGATACGGGGGCAGGGGAGATTCTTACAGCGAGCCTTCGTTGACGGTGCTGTAGATGTAGTTGTAAAACTCGGTGCCCGTGACCACATTGATGATCACAATGCGACTAGCGTCCTGGTCGTAGATCACCCGCACGCGGCCGTCTTCCCCTACATAGGTATTGCCCGAGGTGCGGGTCAGCGCACCGCTAAAGGAAAACTCGCCATCAGTGATGTAGGCAGAAATTTGACCGTTACCAATGGGCGTTAGCGTCGTCGATTCCGGAGCATTGGAGCTAGAGCTGCTCCCTGTCGGTGCGGGGGCACGAGAGGCTTCAGTGAAGGTGTAGTTGTAGAACTCGGTGCCTGTGACGGAGTTCAACACCACCACGTTGCCGTTATCGCGGTTATAGGTGACCTGCACCCCGTTGGTCGTCAGGATGTAAAAATTGCCGTAGCTGCGCTGCATGATGCCATCAACATGGAATTCGGCGTCGGTAATGTCTACGGCAATTTGGTTGGGGTCGCGCTGGGGCGTCATGTAGGTGCGCTGGGGCGTGTTGGATTGCGCCAGGAGCAGCGGAGCGGTGGGGGTGGGGGCTGCGGCGACGGGCAGGCCAATCCCAGCTGTGCCCAAGAGTAGAGCTGTTGCCAGAAAAATAGCTTGAGGTTTCATGGTCAATCTCACAAAAGAAGGAATGTCGAAATAAGGGGTATAGGGTGGCATACTACAGAGCGCCATCGCCAGGGAAGACGATAAAGTCGCTGCGCACCCAGCCCGTTGCGCCAGAGCCTAAGAACTGCACTTTGCACCAGTTCAGGGTGCTGCCAGTGGTGTCGGTGTCGAGCACACATTCCAAAATGTTGACCTGGTCTCCAGCTAACCCATAGGCCACAGCGCGGGACTGAGCCGTGGGTTGGCTGCGCACGTTGATCTGAGAGCCGTTGCTGTGGGCCGTGAGAGTCCCGATGCGAGTGCCCTGGTTGACTGGCCCACTACCGTAGGCGCTGCTGGTATCCCAATAGATCCAGAGGTGAGAGCCATCCACAAACTGAAAGATTGTGCCCGCATCACCGAGCCCACTCTGGCGGTAGACCGCGTGGCCATACTGATCGGTGAAGTTGCCGGGCTGGCTATTGGGGATAGGGCTAAATTCGTATCTAACGCCGTTCGATTGCAGTTGAACGCTGATATAGCCCTGCCGCTGGGAAAAGGTGCAGTTGCTCGACAGGTAGGCATTGTCTGAGCCCGGTGCATACAGATCGCAATGGGCAGAAGTTGTATCGGCCTGGGCCGCTAGCCCAAACCCGAGGGTCGCAACAGAAGTAGCCGCAGACAGCAGAAGCGTTTGAAGTTTCATGGTTTAACGGATGTAGTTTGGCTAACGTAAATGTGAATAGGCCTAAAAGCAAGCCCTGTTCCAGAGCGTGATCAGGGTTTTCGGGTAAGTCCCATCAACCCCGTGAGCCCCATGACTGGAAGCCTTGACGGATAGCCAGTCAGCCCGATCGGGACTGCCCCGACCCGACTACCGTCGCCCAGCAGCCCCGATTGGTGGGTTATTGCACTGATCGGTCGACAGATCGACCAAGATTGGAGCACCATCGATGGTAGACCGCTGGGGCACCCAAGCCTTGCGCCCGCCATAGATGGCCACTTGAATGAAGGAGCGCCCCCCATACACCACCGCCGTCGGCGGGTTAGTCGTGGCGTAGGCAATGTCGCCCGCATTAAAACTATCTCCCGATGCCGCACTGGGCGAGGGCCGCGAAAATACACTGGTCTGCCTCTGCACCAGATAGCAGTAGGGCACGGTACCCGACGTCCCGGTCGTACCGCCCGTAGTAGGCCCCCCCGTAGCACGGCCCCCTGCCGCATTCGCCGGGGGATTGGTGCACTGATCAGAGCTCAAGTCCACCAGAAGGGGCACACCATCAATGGTAGATAGTCGAGGCACCCAGGCGGTTCTACCCCCGTAGATGGCCACTTGAACAAAGGCTCGGTTGCCATCAAACCGCACCGTGGGTGGATTGGTGGTCGCATAGGCAATGTCGCCCTGGTTAAAGCGATCGCCCATAGCGGCATTGGCAGCAGGCCTGGAAAATACGCTCAGGGTATCTTTAACCGCAAAGCAGTAGGGGGTAGAGGATTTGGTTTGGGCCGTAGCCGGGGTGGCTAGGGGGCCGATCAACAGGGCAACGCCAAGCGAGGCAGAGAGACCTCTAAAGAGTTTTAAAGCAAAATTCATAGATCGAGTTTGTCTTCAGTAGTTTTTGATTGCAGCTACATTTAAAAAAGCCAAGGGCAAATCAGCTTTTTTATTAGGTTGTGCTCTAGGCTAGTCTTCTTACCAAGCATAGGTTCCAACTGAGCCATACACAAGCCTCAGTTGAGACGAAAGCTAGTGATGGCCAAGGGAAGTACTTTGTATTGCCTACTTTCATCTCATCCAAATTCACAAATTTGCCACACACTTAAAGAATTAAAGCACCCGCGATCGCGACTATGAGAGGCGATTGATTAATTAACGTAAACGGCTCTGAACTAGAGAATTCCACCTACCCTCTAATCTTTTCGAGCGCAATCATACCAGCCCAACCAAACTGTCAGCAACAAATCTCAAGAATGATTTAATATCTTTTCTTCGGTTCAGATGATTTTGGTCTGAGATCTGGTCAAATAATTCAGGGGCGATCGAGGTAAATAGGAAAGCACCCCTAAAATACCCCCCCGTAACGCTGGTCGCGGGCTTGGCCGTTTACCCAGCCTACGTTTAATGACGACTGCCCAAGTAGCCAAGCCCATTAGAGCCCAGTTACAGCCGTTTTTGCTGACCTAAGTCACCCATCGCTATGATGTTATCGATAGACAGGCAACCCATCGTAACCGTCTTAGCATGCCCTCTCCGTTTCCAGGAATGGATCCTTATTTAGAATATCCTGCCTTTTGGTCGTCGTTTCATACGCGACTGATGGTGGCCGTGGCGGAAGCCATCGAGCTACAACTGGATCCGATTTACTATGTGGAAGTAGAGTCTCGCACCTATCAAAGTGATGAGGATGACGGTGAACTATTGATTGGGATTCCAGATGCGATCGTGTTTTCTAGGCCGTCGGACATAGCGGCCCCAGTGGTAGCTCATGGTGAAGATACCGTAGTCGCCACTCAGCCTCGTCCTGAAACGGTTGCCGTACCAATGCCAGTGGAGGTGAAGGAGCGCTATTTAGAAGTGCGAGAGATGGGCACAGATGACGTGGTTACGGTGATTGAACTGCTGTCTCCCAAAAATAAACGCAGTGGCGAAGGGCGAATTGCCTATGAGAAAAAGCGTCGGTTGATCTTGGGAAGCCAGACTCATTTAGTGGAATTGGACTTGCTGCGGGGGGCAAAACCCATGCCGATTTTGGGGGCGCGGTCGCAGTCTCCCTATCGTATTTTGATTAGTCGTAGCCAACACCGGCCAACAGCAGACCTTTACGGCGTGCCCCTAGAACAACCCTTACCAAGCTTTCCCATTCCGCTAAAACCCAATGATTCAGAACCTATTGTCCGGTTGCAAGCGGTTTTTGATCATGTGTACGAGCGAGCCCGGTATGGTGCCCGCATTGATTATCACCAGCCGATACCGCCACCAAAATTGTCAGAAGCTGAACAGCAGTGGGTTGATCAGTTGCTCGCTGAACGACGGGAACCATAACTCAATGGCAACCTGGTTAGAGTGGGCTTTAGAGCATCGGTACAGTATGGTCAAAAACCCGGTTTCTTCGTCCCTGCGCTAACGGCATGACTGGCATTCTGACCGAGAAACCGGGTTTCTGTACCGACGGTCTAGGCATCAGCCATTCAACAGCATCCCAGCGTCATGCCCGCCCCAGGCCTGCCCCCGTGTAGGCCTGGGGCGGGCATCCACCATGGGCCTTCGGCTAAGTCGGCATCTTAATTTCAACACAAGCCCCCTAGTACATCGAGATGTAAATGGGGCAACCATCTAAAATACTTAAAAGTTAGTGGTGGCAGTATTTTGCATTTTTAATTTTGAATTCCGCGTAGCGGTACTAGGGCTCCGTCTGTCGTAGCTTGGCCATAAAAAAGCCATCCATGCCGTGGCGGTGGGGCCAGACCCGCACCCAGCCCTGGGGGGTCACCTCTATACCGCCAGCCTCAAGGCCGGGGGGCTGCACCTGCCACTGAGGGTGAGCCTGGAGAAAGGCGGTGATCACCGCGTCATTTTCGGTGGGATGCAGGGTACAGGTGGCATAGACCAGGGTGCCCCCTGGCTTGAGGCAGCGGGCCGCTTCACTCAGCAGGGCCAGTTGCAACTCCGCCAGGGAGGCCATACCCTCGGGGGTCTGTCTCCAGCGGGCATCGGCGTGGCGGTGCAGGGTACCGAGGCCCGAGCAGGGCGCATCCACCAGCACCCGGTCGAACTGGTGATGAAACGGGGCCAGGTCGGTACTGTCGCCCCCATGGGTGCGTAGGTTGGTTAGGCCCAGGCGGGTGGCGTTGGTGGTCATTTTTTTCAGCCGAGAGGGGGCGCGATCGCAGGCTACCACTGTCCCACTGTCTCCCACCATCTCCGCCATCTGGGTGGCTTTCCCCCCCGGTGCGGCGCACACATCCAGCACCTTTTCGCCGGGCTGGGGGTCGAGTAGATGCCCCACCAGCTGGGCGCTGGCATCTTGCACCGTCCACCACCCTGCCTCGTAGCCCGGCAAGGCAGTGAGGGCACCCTGGTGGTTGACCAGCCGCAATCCCCAGGGAATCCCGGTCAGGGGAGCCACGGCAATACCAGCGGCCTCAAAGGCCGCTTGCACGGCGGACAGGCTGGTCCGCTGACGGTTCATCC
>JAIXVO010000626.1 GCA_027482985.1 Cyanobacteriota bacterium | reverse complement strand
GTTGTAACGGTAGAGTTTGCGTTCGCCTGCCAACCGCGCATCGTTCAGAGTTTCGCTGTAGAACTCGTCGCGTAGCGGGTTGTGCTCCTGGAAAGTTTGCAGCCCAATTTCATAGAGCGGAGAATCGTTGATCAACCCGCTGGTTGCCCCATACAACGCCTGATCTGCCGCTGATGCCGTGGCGAGATTCTTGCCGCCTTCAAAATCATTGGTGACTTCGTGGTCGTCGATCGTCGCCAAAATCGAGGTGACGGCGCGTAAGTCGCCCCAGGTATTGAGGCCAAACCGTTCGCCATACACTTCCCGATGCTTCAACCGAAACTCTTCTAAGGTCGTTGCTTGAGCTTTAGGGACGGCTGGGGAAGGAAAGTCGGAGTAGATCGTGTCGCCCAGTTCGATAAAGAAGTTGAGGTTTTGCGTATCAGCATTGGCGATCGCGGGATAGGGACTGAGTTCACCCCGCCAGTCACCGGAAGCGCCAAACTTTAAGCCAGTGTAAGTGCCGACGGCTGCTGCTGTCTGGAACTGTCCCTGAGCGGTGACACCAGCCTGATTCACCACCCGATAGTAGTAAGTGGTGTTGGGATGCAAGCCCTCAACAGTCACTTTTGCCGGTTGCAGCACACTGGTCACCGTGGTGGTTTGCTGTCCCACAATCTCGCAGAAGTCTGCACTGGTGGAGTATTCAAATGTGAGATTGCCGACGAAGTTGCTATTCGCCCACAGGACAGTCGAAGTTTGGGTGGTGTCGCCACTGGCAATCCCATTGAAGGAGTTCAGGGGGACGGGATGACGCGGATCGAAGGCGGTCGTGTCGATTTGCAGCGCGGTGGGGAACGCGTTGGCAATATTTTCCCAGGGCACAAATTTGAAACTGCTGCTGATGTTTTCGAGTTCGCCGTCGTCTTCCACCAGCACCGCCGGATCATTGTCGCCATCCTGCGTCACAAACAACCCCAACGGGAAGTTCGGCCCCAGCGGCAGGCTGATCACATCCGCGCCATCCGACTCCTGCACACTGTCGATGTTGCCATTGGCACCCACCCCAAACCGACCCAAAAAGGCGAGGGTCTGGCGATCGTACACGGCAAAGGTGTTGTCCCCCTGACTGGAAGCCAGCAAGTAGCCCGTCCCGTTCGCGCCGTAGTAAATCGTCAAGCCTTCCACATCGTCGGTCAGTTGGGTGCCGCCGAGTTCCTTGACGACATCCACCAGGATGCCCGTGTTGCTGCTGCCGGGTTCGGCTCCATACTTCCAGATGCCGACATTTTCCTGCCCCACGTAGAGTATGCCCGTTTCCTTATCCACCACCATGCCTTCCAGTTGGGGGTCGGTGTCAGCGGGAGCATCGGCGGGAATGGGCACGGTGAAGTTCCGAATCCGCTCTACACCCACCTGACCGTTACCCGCATCGATCAGTTTTAGTTGCGCCATGTCTCCCGTTTGGCGACGGTTGACAAAGACGTAATCTTCACCCGTGACGGGACTGCTGTAGGCGGCGATGCCGTAAGCGCTGCGGGTAGAACCGGAGTAGGGCGGGGCATAGGGAGCAGCTTGGAAAATCGTGCTGCTGGGTGCCGTGACATCCGTCAGGAAGTTGCCATGCTCACCATTAGGGTTGATCTGGAAGAACACTACTTTGTCATTGCGGCGATCGCTCACCACCGCCAGATCCACCGTTTTGCCGCCCAACTCGAAGCCGTAGAGAATATCCACGTTGTTATAACGAATGTCGTCGGGGGCAATGGTTTGAATCAAGTTGCCGCCCAGGTCATAAACTCGCAGACCGCCATCCTTGACGCTGGTAACGACAAAGCTCTTGCTAGAGTCGGTGGGATGCACATAGATGGCTGGATCGTCGCCATCGGCGTTCTGGTCATCGTCGTCCAGCAAATCGGGACGGGTTTCGACCAGGGGCGTGACCGTCGGCAACACATCGGCCCCGATCGCCAGAATTTGGGTAAACTGCGTCGGGCTGAAGTTGTTGTCACTCACGAGGACGATAGATTGCCGTCCATCCGGGAGTTTCGGCCCAAACGTAATGCCTTCAATGTTGTCGGTGCCCGTCGGCAGATCCAGATCATCCAGGTTCAGCAGGAGCCGCTTTTGCACCGGGGCGATCGCGCTCAGTTGGGCGGCACTCAGGCTGCTCAGGGACTCATAAGCGCTGATGTCCGTTGCGCCCTGCAAACTGATCTCGTAGATCTTGATCGTGTTGCCCGTCCCCGGTGCCCCACTGGAGAACGATCGCTCCACCGCCAGCAGCGTGCCGCGATCGTCCAGCGCCAGCAAATCGACCAGCCCATTCGTACTGAACGCCGTCGTGGGAGTGGGAGCCTGCGCCACCGGATCGACTTCGTACAGGTATTCTTTTTCCGGCTGACCGCTGCCCAGGTTATATTGCAAAATCCGCGATCGCGTGACTCCCGTCAAACTGGCGGCGGGGCCATCTTGGAACAGGGCGTTCTCGGTAGCCGTATACAGATAACGGTTACTGGGCGTGAGGGTGAGACTTTCAAAGGCCAGGTTATTGCGAATTCCGCTGGTCTGGGTGTCGCCTGCGTCGGTGATGCCATTGCCGTTGGTGTCCTGAAAGCGGGGCAGGAACTTGGTGGGAACGGGGAGCGATCGCAGCAGGGAACCATCCAGCGCATACTCATTCACAAACGGATTGGTCACCCGTCCGGCGGCGGCGTTGGCTTCCCCTTCAGATGCAATAAACACGGTACCATTCTGGGTCAGGGCAATCCCTTCCGGGTCAAGGCTGAGGCGCGGATACAGACTGCCATCGGCGCGTTGAAGCGGAGTCGCGTTCGTGAATTTCACCCCATAGCCCAACGATCCGGCACTCAGATCAGCGGTGAAGGTGTAGAAGCGGGCGGGTCCATTTTCGGCGCGATCGTCGGAGATGGCGAAATAGCGGTTATTGGCAGCATCGAAGGTGACTCCCGACAGTCCCCCCAGCGGCACGGCTTGACTGGCGATCGTGCCCGCATTGCCGGGAGGCACAAAGCCTGTGGGAATAATTACCTGTCCCTGAAAGGTTGGCTCCAGTACAGTTTGTCCGGCGGCAGTTGCCCCCACTTCCACATCTACATACACCAAGCGATGGTCAGAACTAGGAAACCCACCGGGCAAACTGGGGGTAAATGTCCCCACGAGGGGAAAGGTGGGGTCGGTATTCAACGGCCAGAAGATGCCAGAGTTGGCAATGCCCAGGTCATTCGAGGGCAGAACATAGTCGGCGCGTAAGTTGCCGGGTGTGGTGTCGGCAAAATCGGCAGTATCAAAGGCGGGATTGGTTTTGTGCGTGGCATTGGCTCCTCCCTGTAAGGCGGCTTGCTGCGATCCACCAAGACTGCTAGGAATGCTGTTGGTATTGATGTTGGGATTTTGCAACAGTTGCCGAATCGCAAAGTTGTAGCTATCCCCATCATTCGGGTCAGCGTTCTGGTCGCCCATAATGACGAAACTGGAGCCGGGCACCAGTCCTCCAGTCCGTCCCTGAGCATCGTAGATATAGCTGCCATTGCCAGGTGTCACATAGTCCGACCAGAAGCGGATTTCATCATAGTTGCGTTTGCCGTTGCGGTCTTCCGGGCCATCAAACACGGGCGGGGTGGGATGACTGACCAGGGCATGCACGACTTCCCCATTCGGCAGTTGAATCGGCACATCCCAATGACTTTTGGAGGAGAGCCGCAAGACTGCCTGTTCTGCTGGGGAGTAGAAGCCGCCCAAATTCTCGTTGACGGGCGTGGCGGGATTATCCACCGTTGGATCGTTGGTGAGCAGGTTACCGGGCATATCTTTCCAGAGGAAATTCTGGAAGGTGCGGACATTGGCAGTATCAATGGGAAATTTTGAGAGAATCAGCATCCCGAATTGACCGGGAAATTGCCCGAAGCCGAAGGAGTCATCGCCATAACCGGGTGTTTCGGGCGTGGTGACGATCGCCCCATTATTGTTTAAATCAAAGCCGCTGCTAATCCCCGTATTGGAGGGCGCAATGTAGACGTAGGGATACTTCACTGGCGTTGCCCCGTTTTGACTCACCGCTAAGTAGTTCTGCTGCAACAACTGGACGGGTTGGAGGGGATTGGTTGCCACATAGTCAAACTCGTTAATCAGCAATACATCGGCGTTGGTGCGCTGAATGATTTCGGCAACGGCTCTGGCCTGAGCGTTGTCGGGGGTGGAGAGATCGGTGACCAGCCGTCCGGCGTTGTTGCGGTTGAGGGAGGCGTTGAATTGGGCGAAACGAATGGGAATGGATGGCATAGGAAAGTCCTTGGATGGAAGAGAGGTTGGGCGATGGGGGAGGGGGGTTGGGGAGGGAGGGGGAAATTGCCATGCGGCGGCGACCCGATCGCGGTCAGTTGCACAGATCAGGAAAAATACGGATATGGCTTTACCGCAACTTCAACTCAGAAGCGATCGCGGTCAGGTGACCAAAACTGGCGTATTATTTAAATCCCACAGCACCGTAACACTCTCGCTGTGAAGGTGTTAAGTTCACTGGATGACATAAATTATGAAGATTGTATGAAGTGATACTGTTGCTGGGTGAGAGCAAACCCGTGTATTTACGGGAAATCCCCACGGTCTGACCCTGGTTTGAGCAGGACAGTCCGTGGGGATGGTTAACAAAGCTTTGCAAAGCTTCGTAAAGTGTGTGTACGTTAGGCTACAGCGTTACACCAGCACGTTGGAGCCGATCGCCAGGGTGGTGGCAGTCACGCCGTTTAAGGTTGCCAGGGTGCTGAAGTTGGCTCCTCCGGTTGCGCCATCCAGATCAATCTGCACCAATGTGTTGGCACCAGCTTGCTGGAATCGCAGGAAGGAGTTATTCACAGGGGTGGCACCCAGGTAGTCAAACACGGTGGACAGATCCAGGATGTCCTGGTTGGTGTTGAAGTCGGTGATGGTATCGGTGCGATCGCTGAAGCTATCGTAGACAAAGCGATCGGTGCCAGTTCCACCTGTGAGCAAATCGGTGCCACTGCCTCCAGTCAGCACGTCATTGCCGTTGCCACCAATCAAGGTATCGTTGCCGTTGCCACCAATCAAGGTATCGTTGCCGTCACCCCCCGTCAGGGTGTTCCGTCCGTTGTTACCTGTGATCAGGTTATTGTCGCCGTTGCCAGTGCCGTTGAGGTTGCCGGAACCGATGAGAGTGAGGGTTTCAAAGTTGGCGCCCAGTGTCCAGGAAACGGATGATTGCACTAGATCGGTGCCGTTAGCGACATCTTCAGTTAGCCCATCGAATGCGCTATCGACCTGATAGAGATCATCGCCAGCACCACCGGCCAGGTTGTCATTGCCGCTGCCGCCAATGAGGGTGTCGTTGCCGTTGCCACCATTGAGGGTATCGTTGCCGCTACCCCCATCTAGGCTGTCGTTGCCATCATCACCGTTGAGCAGGTCAGTGCCACTGCCGCCCAGGAGGACATCATCATTGTTGCCCCCTGAGAGGGTATCGTTACCGTTGTCCCCACTCAAGGTATCGTTGCCATCTTGACCGGCCAGATTGTTGGCAACGGTGTTCCCGGTCAGGACGTTGTTCAGGGCGTTCCCCTGACCCGCGATCGCCCCGCCCGTCAGGGTGAGGTTTTCTACGTTAGCCGCCAGCTCCCAGGAGACGGAGGCGAACACAGAATCCAGCCCTTCTCCGTCAGCCTCAGTGATCACATCCCCAACATTGCTGACCAGGTAGCGATCGTCGCCGCCGCCACCGATCAGGGTGTCAATGCCGTCTCTGCCATCCAGGGTATCGTTGCCAGCCAAACCGCTTAATACGTTGGCGGCATTATTCCCGGTAATGACATTGTTGGCGGTGTTGCCTGTGCCGTTGATGGCCGCATTGCCCGTCAGGGTGAGGTTTTCTACGTTGTCAGCCAGGAGGGCGATCGCCACAGCGGACTGCACCGTGTCCGTCCCTTCCCCAGCATTTTCCGTAATCACATCACTGCCATCAACAAGGTAGAGGTCATTGCCCAAGCCGCCGATCAGGGTATCCATCCCAACGCCACCGTTGAGGGTGTCGTTCCCGGCTAAGGCGCGGATCTCGTCATTGCGGCTGGTGCCCACCAGATTGTCATTGCCAGCAGAACCCAGGATCGAGTTTGGCGCTAAGGTGACTGCGAGGTTGACGGTCGCGGTTGCGGTTAACCCTGCCGCATCGCGCACCCCGTAGGTAAAGCTGGTGTTCCCAGCAAAGCCAACGGTGGGCGTGTAGGTGAAACTGTTGCCGTTCCGCACCAGGCTACCGTTCGCCGGATTGGTGAAGGATTCGATTGACAACACATCCCCGGCATCCACATCACTGTCATTTGCCAGGACATTGATGACGACGGCTTGGGTATCGGTGGTAGAAGCTGTATCGGCAACGGCGACGGGTGCTTCGTTGACGTTGGTCACCGCGATCGCAAAACTTTCGTCATAGATGCCGCCTGTGGCATCCGTCACCCGCACCG
>JAIXVO010000510.1 GCA_027482985.1 Cyanobacteriota bacterium | reverse complement strand
TGCTTTCATCTGACAGTTAAGAAAAGATTAGGTCTGTTCCTATTAGTTGTACCTCATTAGGGCGGGAAATGCTATAATGTCTTAATCGGCTGTAAATCTGCACCATAAAACTGACTCAAATCAATAAATGTGCCTGAGTATTCTGGCAACGCTTTTCTTCTCAGCGTAAACGTACAAATGGGAACGTAAGCAGAATCAAAGAACGCATGATATTCGGGTCTAATTAAACTCGTTAAGGTGTTTTGATTGAGAATATACTTGCGAAGCTTTTCATAAGAGCTTAAAAACATCCAGGTGAAGGGAGACATTAAGCCAACCAGTCCATCTTTTGTCGTCATGCCAATAATGCGTTCCACGAAAACAGCAAACAGATCGGATTTGCTATCGGGATAATTGGCTTGAGCAAAGTCTTTGAGCTGGGCATTCATGCTCTTACTCCCCATATATGGCGGATTCGCCACCACCACCCAATATTGTTTCCGCAATAGCTCCGCCTGTTTCACCAGATGGCGCAAGTCAGCAAACACTGGCCCAAACAGGGGGGCGGTCTGCTCCAGGGTGGCCAATTCGGCCAGGAGGGCGGCGGCATCCACCGGCGGCGGCGTAATCAAACTGCCCAAATGATCTGCATCCTCAAACGCCGAGAGTAGCCCATCAAACAATTCCTGCAACCGAGACACCGGATCAGGTGGCACAATTGGGAGTTGCTGCGATCGGCCAGTGTCGAGGGTTAATTGATAGTTGATCAGCGGAGCCGATGGGGGCAGAGCGGGGGCGATCGAGGCTAACTCCCGCGTCAGATGCCGAGTCGATCGCACCGTCAGAATATTTAACGCAGGCGGCTGGCGCAAAATCCGCGCATTCTTGGCCCGCGCCTTCATCAACACCGCAAAACTGGCTAACTGCACCGCCCGCTCATCCAGATCCAGCCCATACAGGTTATGAGTCAAAATTAGCGCCGGAATCTCCCGCTCCAAATAGCCCTGCTCCCGGTAAATCTCAAACAACAGGTCAAACGCATAGACCAAAATATGCCCACTCCCACAGGCCGGATCGCAGACTGTCAGGTCTTGGGGCTGGAGGGTGGGTGAGTGAGTGGCTGGCTGGGTGGATGAGTCTGGACTTTCCAGGTAGTAGGGCATCTTCGACTTTAACGACGACTCCGGATGCGCCTCCAGCCACAACCGCCCCAGGGAATTTTCCACCATGTAGCGCACAATCCAGTGGGGCGTAAACAACTGGGTTGCGGCAGGGATATCCTGAGCGGCAACCTTGCTCTTCGCCCCAATCACCTCATCCTTGCGCTCTGAAATATAAAACTGATAGAGCCAGCCAATGATCTCCACCCCATTTTCGCTATCCGATGAGTCGCGCCAGTCCGCCTCCGGGATCTCCGTCACCAATCGCCGCACGATCGAATCCTGATTCAGCAAATTCGTGGGCACAAACAACGCGGTGTAGTTCTGACGGCGATCGAACAAAAAAGGCAACCCATCCGCCAACGCCTCACACTGCGCCACCACTAACCGTCGATATAACCCCTCCTCCGGATTCGCCGCCCGACTCGCCATCCGCCGCCACTCATCCAGCGTCGCCAGATCCAATCCCGGAAACTCCCCCGCCTCGGCAATGTAACCCGCATCCCGCAACATATCCGGGTCAACCAGCTTCGGATCACTGCTACTCAACACCCGCGTCGTCAGGTAGCCATTCACCTCCATAAACCGCAAAGCCGCCAGCCGATTAAACCAGGTGTAAGCAATCTCCTCAATCAACCACTCCACCGCCTGCGCCTGCGGGTGAAGTTGCATCAAGTCTTGCAGGCGCGATCGCAACAACTGATAATGTGCCGCCTCATCCGCATTCAGCACCTGTGCCGCCACCACCAACCCGCCCGCCACTGCCTGCGCTTCGAGAATCGCATGGGCGCTGATGCCAAACTGAATCGCTCTGGCCCGCACCTGTTCGCGCAGCGATCGACGGGCCCACATGGCAAAGTTTTTGATGGCAGTCCGGTTCATAAAGCCTGGTCTAGCGTGAGGAGAAACTGGCAAAACTGATTGATGTCTGCGGCAAAGTAGCGATGACAGGTGGGTAAGGCATCGACCAATTGCTGAATGCGATCGGGCTTTAGCTCAAACCCGTAGCGATGCATGGCAACGTGCCGAAAGCCGCGGTAATCGTTCAGTGCTTCTGAGGTGATGGGTTGGAGCACGGCTGGACGTACCGGGTGAATGGCAAGTCCCATTTGATCCAATAATTCACGATGCGAACTGGCTCCTGTCGGCAACGATTCATCAACCTGCTTGGCAATTTCTTCAAAAATTCGCTCGACACCCATATAGAAATTTTGGAGGCTTAGGGCTGCCGCCTGGTAGTAGTCATGATCGCCAGTGGCTTGCGCCTTCGCCACTTGTGAAACTGCGGCTTGTACGGCTTTGTCAATTTGAGGCAAGTCTTTGCCAAGACGGGCCGCCAGAACACTGTATTTGCTCATAGTTCAATGCCTTGCTGAATCGCCGCTGTGATGTGAGGCAGAGCAAATTGCGCTTCCACCAGGTCGATGGTGAACCCATCCAGCCCATCGACCTGAGCGATCGCCTTGAAATAAAGCGATTCTGGGAGACCCCAGACCGCCAGATCGAGGTCAGATGTGGCATGAAACCCGTCGCCTAACACCGACCCAAAAAGCACAACTCGTTCCGCCCCAAAATTCTGCCGTAATACATTGGCAACCTTGCGAGCGGTCTCCAGCCCCGCGGCTCGCCGTTGGTCTAACCGAGCCAAACGGTTCTGCGATCGCCGTCTGGCAGTCAAAATATAATCCTGCATCTGCTTGGATGGAACTGCCGTCATCGCCTGTTTATCGTCCTCGTTCTACACCAAGATTCTACTCACTCTACGCGGACTCGCTGACCTTGCTCAATGGCCTGCATCAGGGCGGCGCGTAAGGCGGTTAAATAAGCGTCCACCTCCGCTGCGGTGGTCAGCACTGGTTGGGAGGCCACTCGCGCCACTTGTACCGGCACAATCGGCGGCACTGGGATCAATGGCGTATCCGGATCAGCCTGTTGTTGCAATTGTGTCAGGATCTCGGTGGCTTGCTGGTCAACCTGCTGCATCAATTTGGGTTCGAGCTGTTGCAGGTCACTCTGACGGGCGATCGCTGAGTCAATACTCGCCGCCCGCTGCGCTGCCTGCATCACCTGATCAATGTCCTGCGTTAGCCAGGTGAGATCGAGGCGATCGCGGATCGGGTCATAGGCGGACTGAGCATAACGGCCCACTTGTTCCCGCACCCGCTCCCCCAGTTGCTGCACCACTGCAACCTGCTGTTGCAGCAGGGTCTGGACTTGATCCTGCGCGGGTTGCAGCAGTCCTGGTAATTGCGGAATTTGAGCCGTTGGATCCGGTTGTTGCAGCAGCGATCGCGCCTGTGCCACCTGAGCCAGTAAGCCCGGATCACTGAGATGCCGCAACTCTGGTTCCAGCTTGGCGAGATCAGACCGAGCCTTGAGAAACACCGTCACCTGGGTGGTGAAAAACGACTGAAGTTTGGGTCGATCATCCGCATAGGCTGCCACCTGCTGCCGCTGGTCACGCACCGTGTTGAAGAACAGGGCCGCGCCGTCGGTTGCTAATACCTGGGCTAACCAGTCCAGGTGTTGCTGCAGGAGCGCCGTTAACGGTAACTGGTCGCGGGTTGCCTGCTGTAGCCAGCCCTGAAGATCCTGCTGGCCCTGCTGCAAAGCTTGCTGATAGGCGTCGTACAGCTTCAGCGGATCGGTGGGCGGGGCCGTCGGAAGGAGATCGTTGGCCAGATCGCGGGCAATTCTCAAACTGACGGGATCCACTTCCTGGCACAGCCGCACCAAATATTCATCCTGTCCCGTTTTGGCTCGCAGTTTCGCGACTAAGCCGCGATCGCGGGGGTTCACGGTTTCCTGCGATCGCCGTAACTCGGCTTTACCCAGATTCACCAGTTCCGCCATCACCCCCAACACATCCAACTCCGACCAGCCACAAGGCCGCGCCATGAATTTTTCCAGCAAACTGCGGATGCTGACCCGACGGTGCGATCGGGCTTCGTTAGCCAGCCAGTTTTGCATCTCTTCATGCGCTGCCAGATTGGGATGATGGCCCTGCAAATTCT
>JAIXVO010000307.1 GCA_027482985.1 Cyanobacteriota bacterium | reverse complement strand
GTTCTGACAAGGCTCGCATCACCATTTGTTGCCGTTGGACGCGCCCAATATCGCCCAACTCGTCATTCCGAAAACGCAACAATTGCAGCGCTTGAGACCCATTCAAATGTTGCTTGCCCGCTTTCAGGTTGACATATAAGTGCTGACTATCATCCTGATATTTCATGTCTTTCGGCACCGTGACCGTCACCCCACCCAGGGCATCGATCAACGCTTCCACCCCCTGCACATTGATCGTCACATAGCGATCGATGCCCACACCGCCCAACAATTCACTCGTCGTCCGAGCGCTCAGGGCGGGGCCACCGAGAGAGTTTGCCGCGTTAATCTTGTTCACGCCATACCCTTGAATGTCCACGCGGGTATCGCGCGGAATTGAGAGCAACACCACTTTTTTCGCTTCTGGATTAAACCGAATCAACAGCATCGTATCGGTTAAACCATCAAACGAATTCACCAGCGCGTGGTAGCCCACTTTTTCCTGCCCTGGCAGCGGGTCAGAAAGGTCACTGGTCAGCACTTTTGCTCCTAGCACCAGGATGTTGACGGGGCGCGTCAGTTCCGGCAGGCGTAAATTGTTGACAGCAGATAAATCCCCTTTGGCAAAAACAGCCGCATCTTTTGCCGAGAGTTGCCGTTGCATCAGGGGCGTACTGGCCATCGTCATCGCGAGAAAGGCACCTGCCGTGGCGGAGACGGTGGCAACCCCCGCCAAGCCCACAATCATCCAGAGCCAGCGATACCTTCGCTGGGACGAAATTTTTTTGAGCTTGGGACGGTTCGCTTTGATGGGAGCGGACTGGGGGTGTTGGGGATTCACTGGCGTTTCGTTGGTTCCTGGCAAGCAGCATAGTAACAACAATTTTCCGAAACCGACGGAAATTTTCGGGAATCTTTGTCTGCCTGCGATCGCTCCAGCGGCTTGGTCATGACTCCGAAACATTTGGTTTATTTAAGATTTAGCCGTCTGCTTAACGCAGGTTTACAGTTAAGATTGGAAAATTGATATACAATTCCTCTCTGCTGTACGTCTTAATCAATCTGGTTTGAATCATCCGGGTAAGGTCGATAAGTTTCAGCTTCAGGAACTTACGGAACTATTTTTCTCTTTGCACTTGATGTTTCGTCTAGGTAGATGACTGGCTGAGCGGATCCTATTTTTTCGTATTCATGAATTCTTCTCTTAGTAACCCTCCCTTTGTTATTACGACCCCGCTTTATTATGTGAATGCGCTGCCCCATATGGGGAGTGCTTATCCGACGATCGCGGCTGATGTGTTGGCGCGGTTTCAACGGTTGCGGGGTAAGTCCGTCCTGTTTGTGACAGGGACAGATGAACATGGGCAGAAAATTCAACGGTCTGCCGAAGCTGCGGGCTTAGACCCACAAGTGCATTGCGATCGCATCGTGGCGCAATTTCAGGCGTTGTGGCAACAGCTCAACATTCAGTGCGATCGCTTCATTCGCACCACCGATCCCCGGCATGACCAAATTGTGAACGAGTTTTATCAACGGGTTTGGGATCAAGGGGATATTTATCTGGGACAACAGCAGGGGTGGTATTGTGTCGCCTGCGAAGAGTTCAAAGAAGAACGGGATTTGCTAGAGCCACATCGTTGTCCGATTCATCCCACGGTGGAAGCGGAATGGCGCGGTGAAGCCACTTATTTTTTTCGGCTATCCAATTATCAAGCCAAGTTGGAAGCCCTCTATGCGGCGAAACCAGACTTCATTCAACCGGAAACGCGGCGCAATGAAGTAGTGAGCTTTGTCAGTCAGGGCTTACAAGATTTTTCCATCTCCCGTGTGAATGTCAGTTGGGGCATTCCGGTGCCGTCCGATCCCAAGCACACGCTGTATGTCTGGTTCGATGCCCTGTTGGGTTATGTCACTGCCCTGCTGGAACCCGATCAAGCCCCAACGCTCAGTGATGCCCTGTCGCGCTGGTATCCAGTGAATACCCACTTAATTGGGAAGGACATTTTGCGCTTCCATGCCGTCTATTGGCCGGCGATGCTAATGTCCGCTGGGTTGGAGTTGCCCGATCGCATATTTGGGCATGGCTACCTCACCAAAGATGGGCAAAAGATGGGCAAAACCCTGGGCAATGTCCTCGATCCCTTTGAACTGGTGAAGCAGTATGGGGCCGATGCCGTGCGCTATTACTTCCTGAAAGAAATTGAGTTTGGACGGGATGGTGACTTTAACGAGACTCGTTTTATCAACATTCTGAATGCTGACCTGGCAAACGATCTGGGTAACTTACTGAATCGCACTTTGAAAATGGCATTGAAGTCCTGTGAGGGTCAGGTGCCAGAACCCACTCCAGCGTTGTGGGAAGGGGTTGCATTGGTTGATTTAGCCAAAACCCTGGGCGATCGCGTGACCCAGTCCTATGAAGCAATGGCCTTTAGTGAAGCCTATGAAGCTATTTTGACGATCGCTCGCATGGGGAATAAATACATTGATGAACAAGCCCCCTGGACACTGTATAAGCAGGGGCAAACCAGTGCTGCTAATCATGTGCTCTATACCGTCTTGGAAGCGGTGCGACTGGCGGCCTACTTGCTAGCTCCCGTGATCCCCACCGTGAGTAACGCCATCTACCAGCAGCTTGGATATACTGTCGATTTTGACAATCAGTCGCAAGCGAGCCAACGGGTGCCATTTGCCACCCATACTCAATGGGGTACGTTGCCCCCGCATCAACCCCTGGGTTCTCCCCAACCCGTGTTTCAACGTCTGGAACTGTTAAGTGCTGTCTCTACTTAGATCAAAGTAAGTTATTTTGGTTACGCGACCCTCCATTCAAAACCTGTTTTCATAAACTTTGAGGCTTTTCGCCATGTTAAATACCAGTAGTGCTTTTGAAAATAATGAATCGGTGTTTACACCCCAGCAAGTTTTAGAAAATCGGGGGCGGGTTGCCATTTTTATTGATGGTTCTAACCTGTTTTACGCCGCCTTGCAACTGGGGATCGAAATTGATTACACCAAGTTGCTCTGTCGGCTGACAGCAGGTTCCCGGCTCTTGCGATCGTTCTTTTACACCGGTGTCGATCGCACCAACGAAAAGCAACAGGGCTTCCTGCTGTGGATGCGCCGCAATGGTTATCGAGTGATTTCGAAGGATCTGGTCCAACTGCCAGATGGCTCCAAAAAGGCCAACCTGGATGTAGAGATTGCCGTGGATATGATGTCCCTCGTTGGCTCCTACGACACTGCTGTGTTAGTGAGTGGTGATGGCGATCTGGCTTATGCCGTGAATGCAGTCAGTTATCGTGGGGTGCGGGTCGAAGTGGTGAGCCTGCGATCGATGACCAGTGACAGTTTGATTAATGTGGCCGATCGCTATATTGACCTGGATAACGTCAAAGAAGATATTCAAAAGAATCCCCGCAGCTATACCTACCGTCCCCTCTCTGGGATCGGCGTGATGGATGACATTCCGCCCGAATAGGCGATCGCCCTCCCCGCCAACGCCATCAGGTGTCCACTCCGCCCGCAAACCCTGGAGCGATTTACGCTAGGATGCCAGAGGGTTGGCACTTTTTGGTGCGCGGTATCGTCAAGATCCCGGAACCTCTGCCTTATTTCTGTGTGGTGTTGTGATGGTTGTTGCTGTTCAGTCTGCCCGTCTAGTGCGCGTCTTGTTGTGTAGCGTCTTGCTGCTGATCACACCGCTGGCCTTGACCGGGTGTAATCTGAATCGGGGTGAAAAAAAGCTGGCGCAAGATGCCAAAAAGTTAGAGGGAGAAAATTTTGATACTGACCTCACCTTTAACTCTGTCACCCTGGAAGACTTTGATCAGAAGGGCGATCGCTGGTGGAAGGTGAAGGCGGAACAGGCGACCTACAGCCGGGATCAGAAAGTGGCGAAGGTCAAGAAGCCTAAAGGTGAACTGTATCAGGATGGCAAAGTCATCCTCAAGGTTTCGGGTGACGGCGGCGAAGTGCTGAAGGATGGGGAACGCATTTTTCTGCGAGGAAATATTGTCGCCACCGATGTGCGGGATGGGTTGGTGATGCAGGGGAACGAACTGGAATGGCAACCCAAAAATGATGTCGTGTTCATTCGCAACAACGTCACAGGTACCCGCCAGAAGGTGAATGCCTCGGCGCAGAAAGGCAAGTATTTGACTCGGCAGCGGCGGTTAGAACTGGACGGCAAAGTGGCAGTCAACTCCGCAGATCCCGATGTGAAATTCAATACCGAACGGCTGGTGTGGTTGGTCGAGAAACAAAAGGTGATCGGCGAAAAGCTCTTACAGGTGGAGCGATCGGAAAACAAAGTCGTGACTGATCGCGCCGTGGCCAACCAGGGCGAAATGGATCTGAAGACGCGCATTGTCACCTTGAAGCAGTCTGCCAAACTCAATATCGTTGATCCCGCTGTGGAAGTAACGGGCAATCTCATCAACTGGAAGGTGCGGGAACGGCTGGTGTTATCGCCCCAACCCGTCACCATTAACAATGTCAAAGATAATGTCACTCTAACGGGCGATCAGGGTGATCTCAATCTCAAAACCAAACTCCTGACCCTAACGGGCAACGTGCGCGGTGCGGGTGGCCCCCGGCAGTCTCGATTGACCAGCGATCGCCTGCTGTGGAATCTCGACACCCAACAATTCCAGGCAGAAGGCAACGTCACCTATGCCCAGGCCAAGCCGCCGCTCAACCTCGCTGGCCCCAGAGCCAATGGCACTTTGAAGGAGCAACAAGTCGTCGTCAGTGGTGGGCGGGTGGTGACGCAGTTTGTGCCGTAGGAGTTAGGAGTTAGGAGTCAGGAGTTAGGAGTCAGGAGTCAGGAGGTAGAAGTCAGGAGGTAGAAGTGGTTTTTTCCTGCCTTCTGCCTTCTGCCTTTTCTGCCTTCTGCCTTCACTGCGGCTTGACGCTTTGTAATTGGGCTGGCTCGCGCCAAAAGACGATCGCGTTGCTGACGGGTTGGAGTTGGGTGCCGGGGTAGTAGAACTGGAGGATGCGATCGCTCGTCCAGCCTAATTCGCCCAGGCGGTAAGATCCCGTTTGGCTGAGACCCACGCCATGCCCTAAGCCGCCGCCGCTGAAGGCATAACCCGTAATTTGCTTTTGGGCATTGAGCAGGGGATCGATCTTAAACATGAGGCTGGCCGGGGCATAGAGGGCAATCAAGATGTTGTCTTTCTCCAGTTGGACGACACCCTGGTCGGTGGTGACTTGTAACTTCTGGACGCGGCCAGAGGGTGCCCGTTCCACCACTTCTAATCGCTGGACTGTCTTAAAGTTGGCCAAGGGGTGCCGTTTGTTCTGCAAATACTCTCGTAAATCTTTATTCAGTTCAGCAATGGAACTGTCGTAACGCCAGCGGAACCATTTTTGGGTCGCTTCATTAAAGCCTTGCTTCTGTTGCAGGAATTGGCGGAAATTTTGCTCATTGGAGAGAGGGCGTTGTGCCAGATTCCAGACATTCCCGACGGCATCAATTTTGGTGGTCAGGTAGGGGCGGTTGGGGCCATGCCAGACATCATCAAATTCAGCGG
This sequence comes from Cyanobacteriota bacterium, assembly GCA_027482985.1. Classification (GTDB taxonomy): domain Bacteria; phylum Cyanobacteriota; class Cyanobacteriia; order Leptolyngbyales; family Leptolyngbyaceae; genus JSC-12. The sequence goes on along the minus strand of JAIXVO010000307.1, from coordinate 6,183 downwards.
TAGCTCCCCCCGTATTGGCTGAGTACACGGCATCCACTAATTCATTCTGGTAGGTCAACACCTTGCCGCGAGTGGCCGCGATCGCGCGATCGGTTTTCGGGTGGGCATCTCCCAAGCCAAAATACACCTGACATTGGGTGTCGGCACAGAGTTGATAGTTATCCACGGCGAAGCGACGTAAGTTTCGCAGGGCATAGGTTCTAGCTAAAATCGCCTGCACTTCTAACACCGGCTGTCCCGCAAAGGTGCCAATCTCGTGGGGCACCACCCCGCGCAGGTACGCCTCCAACGGCACATCATTTACCAGGGTATAACTACCGTAGGCGTTGGGTTGCAGCCGTAAGCGACCGGGATAAAGGCGAGTCGTGCGATCGCTCTCGCCCACCTGACTAGTCACTTGAATTTTGCCCTGGCGTGCCGTCACGGTCAGTTCATCTGGGGCAAATTGCTGCCCATTCACCACCACCGCTGCCTGGGGGGTCTGCCGCAGAACTTGCGTGTCAATAAATGCCGTCTGAATTCCTTTGGCTTCCAAACTTTGCAACAGTAACCGGCGCAGTAATGGCGTGTTGTATACATCCCGCTTCGCCCACACCTGCCAGCGCTTCGGTTGAGCAATCTCCACAGGAATACCTGCCGCCTTCCAGCGAGTCGCATCTTCTTCCGCACTCTCAAAGCTGCGATGGGTACTAAACACCAGTCGTTCTTCAATCTGTGCTTCCGGCAAGGGTTGCATCACGATCGCCAGCTTCGCGGTGTCGCTGGTCAGAGTCCTCGTCGCCCCCGCCGCTGGCAATTGAATCGTCAGGCGATCGCCGGGTACTGCCTTCAGCGTCATCGTATCCTGCGGCTTGCCCCCAAATCGCTGCACCACCCCCACCTGCAATTCAATGTCTTGCGGTGCCGCTACAGCACTCCGTTCAGGGTTGATGCCAACCGCGATCGCGATCGTCATCGCCGAACCAGACATCAATCGAACTAGGACAGAAACTAGAGTGCGAGGCTGAGGGGAGACAGTCATCAGGCTCAAGGGGGTAGGGTGGACATTCAGCTACTAAGATACTGGGCGATCGAGGAAATGGCGATGTTTGTTGGGGACAAACTGAGGGAAGGGAGGGGAAGGAAGGGAGAGCGGGAGAGCGGGAGAGCGGGATCAATCGTAGAGACGTGCCGTTGGCACGTCTCAGCAAACGTGATAAATCGTAGAGATATGCCGTTGGCACGTCTCAGCAAAAGTCTCTAAGCGGCAGGATTCAGGCAAGCAATCATCGTCCTTCTCCCTCTCCCTTCCTCTCCCTCCCTCTCCCTCCCTTCATTCATTCCTCCTCATCCTCCCCTGTTGCCTCGTTCCAGGCGAGGATTTCGAGGGGATAACGTCCGGTGTAGTGCTGGCAGAGGGAGAACAGGTCGGCGGTGTAGGCAGCGGGGGGGGTATAAATTTGCCAGCGATCGCCCCGGAAGACGACGCGGGGCATGGGCGAGATGGCACTGGCGGCAGCGAGAATCGGTAGCAACGGATCATCGGGTTCCAGAGCCGTGGGGAGAGGGGGATAGTCGCGATCACGCTGCCAACCTTGTCGATAGTGGGCGAGGGTTTGGTCGATGGTGGTTTTGAGTTCTTCAACAGTGAAGGGTTTGAGCAAAAAACCGTAGGGATTCACCTGGCGATTTTGGGGTCGCAGATCTTTGGTTTGGGTGGTCATGTACACCACAGGACATTGAATTTCACTCAAAATCTTCCAGCCTGCGGCAAAAGTATCTACTTCCCCCTCTAGGGGCAAATCCAGTAAAACGATGTCGGGCGCAGTCAGGGTGGCATAGGTGATCGCTTGCTCGGTGGAGTTGACGATGCCTGCGATCGTATAGCCTTGATGCCGTAAACTTCTGGCAATCAGTTCGGCGATGCTGAGGGTCCGTTCGGCAATCAGGACTCTGACTTGAGAATTAGTGGGTGTCATGGGCATTCTGTCTCTTTAACCTACGGGAATCTCGCCCCCTGATTTGCGGCAGTGCAGGCAGCAGGGCAGGGCGGATACGATTCACAGTTCGAGCATAGAGTTTTATCTAGTCGGAGTCTTCCTCTATTGCAGTCATCTCAATGGAGATAGCAACTCACCCACTTTGGGCTAACAGCATGCCTCAGGATTAGTCGATGCAGTGATGGTCATCACCCAAGCGTGGGTAATTCGTCATGAAATGGATGAAACATAGGTGATCGCTGACATGCAAAAGATTTGTCCGGAATGATTTGCCGCGATCGGGTTTTCTCCAATAGCAGTGTTCAAGCCCACTGCGGTGTCAAATCTAAGAGTCAAAATTGACTTTGATTTGACTTCAATTCATTGCCCCCGCGCAATCATTCACGATTGCACATCACACTACCTGTAAGGATGCAACTGTCATGTTTACGATTCGGTTTCAAACGGTTCGCTATCGCCCTGATACACTCATCACACTCCGTACCAATCGCGACTGGACTAAGGATATTTCGGGTATTTATCAAAATGGAGCGTGGGTCTTTGAACTCGCTGAAACGGACTATCCACAGGGCATCCAGTTTAAGTTTGTCTTAGAGCTGGACTACTGGATGACGGGTGCCAATCTGCAAGTGTTTCCCAGTGCAAACGCCAACTTTGGCTTCACGGAGGCCCAGGTACCCTTTCCGGTGGTGGATGAAATTTTTGTCGAAAATTCGCGCGTTCAGCAGATGTTCTTTCCGCCCAACCTGGATGCCACTCGATTGTACGATGTGATCATTGTCGGCTCCGGCGTGGGGGGCGGCATTCTGGCGGATCAATGCTCTGATCTGGGCTTGAATGTCTTAGTCCTGGAAGCAGGCAGTTATCTCTTCCCCACCCACGTCGCCAACCTCCCTCGTCAGCATCAAGTGGGGCAATTCAGCAAACACGTCTGGGGTCTGTACGACGAATTTAAAGTCAATAACTACACCAATGTCGGCAACTCCAACTTCAATGGTGGCCAGGCGTTTAATTTGGGTGGTAAATCGATTTTTTGGGGCGGTCTAATTCCCCGAATGTTGCCCTGGGAACTCGATTTTTGGACATCCGATGTGAAGCAATACCTGGAACGGGAAGGCTACGACCTGGCAGAAGGGCTGATGAATCGCAGTGCCATCCCCGCCTCCGATTATCAAACTGAAGTGCAGCGATCGCTCGCTCGCATTCTCCCCACCTACAATCACAATGATGCTCCGGTCGCGGTTCAGTACTCCAACGGCAACACCAGCACTATTCCCACCGGGATGTTCTCCACCGCTGACCTGCTGATGGAATCTATGCTCACTAATGGTTCATCCGGGAATGACACCCTGGCGATTAATCTCAATCATGTGGTGAACCGGATTGACTTGAATAATCCCAATGAAGCCAGTGTCGTTGCCTATGACCTGATTTCCCGCCAGAACCGCACTTATCGGGCTAAGACGGTCGTGCTGGCAGCCGGCACGATCGAAAGTGCCAAGATTGCCCAAATCAGCAACCTGCGCGATCCGAACAACCTAATTGGCACAGGCATCACTGACCATCCCATCTACTTCACCCATTTCGCCCTGCCCCGCACCTCGCCCTTCTACCGAGCTAACCAGTGCAGCAAGATCGTCTCGCAACATCGCAATATCTCCGCCACCAATCACGCTTATAACGTGGTGCTGGAACTGGGGGCCGACTATAACCAGGGGCGGTTTATGGATGACGAGACGATGCAGCGGCATGAACAAATGAAAAATAACATGATGCTGTGCGAAATTGTATTCCTGTTTAACTCACCGCTGCTGAATGGCAACACGGTGCGGCAGGTGGGTGCCCCCAACATCAAGCCGCAAATCACCATCCAGCGCAGTCCCACCGCCGATCCGTTCTGGGGCGAAATGAATGCCCTCAAGGATCAGATCATTAACGCGTTGGGTGGGGTGCCGCTACCCGGTGGCAATTTGAACCTGAACGAAGCGGGATTGGGTGGAGTCGCCCATGAAGTCGGGACGCTGCGGATGGGGCCTAATCCCGCAACAAGTGTGGTAGATCCGAACCTCAAGTTCCACACCTATAACAACCTCTATGCCTGCGATCTCTCCGTCTTCCCCACGTCTCCGGCGGCAAATCCGACGTTGACCCTGGCGGCGCTGGCGATTCGATTGGCAAATCATCTGCGGCGGGTGGTGTAGAGCGGCGCTATCCCCCGGTGCGGCAAGGTCGCAGGCAGCGAGCCATTGATGGGCATGAACGCTGCTGCCTGTTGCCTGCTGCCTGCGTCCACTAAGCGGTCAAATTGACGTGGATTTTCAACGCCCCAGCACTGCCATCCATTTTCTGATCGTCTCTCAGGGGTTGTGTCTGGTCAGCTGTTTGGGCGATCGCCAATAAGGTATGCTGGCCTGCCTGTTGCGGTCGCCACAAATAACGCCACAGGGTCCATTCATGGGGCGACGTGGGTTGATTTTGCTGCGCCCGTTGCCAGGTTTTCCCCCCGTCCGTACTAACCCGGATAGCTTGAATCGGGCTGGCTTGATCCAACGCAATCCCCGCAATCAAGACTCCCTCCGCCCAGCCCGTCGCCCCCGTCCGACTGAGTTCCACCTGGGATTGCCGATGCCAGACTAAATCCTGCTGCACCTGCCGAATCACGCCATGCAGCGGGATCGTGGCCGTATTCGACCAGCCCTGCCGCTCCCAATAGCCCTGCTTCGGCTCCGCGATCGCCTCAATTTTGACTAACCACTTCGGCTGTTTCTGCCCAAAGCGTCCCGGTACGATTAACCGCACAGGATACCCATGCTCCGGCGTGAGGGGAGCCTGATTCATGCGATGCACCAGACACACATCAGAGCGCTGTAAATCGCTCAGGGGCAGAGTGGTTTCGTAGGAATCAGCGCCATGCAGAATGCAGTGAGTGACTTCCGGGCGAAGTTGCGCTTTGGCTAGAAAGGGGGATAGCGGCGTGCCTTGCCAGATGGCATTGCCAATTTGCTCACCGCCCGTCTGATTGCCGATACATTCCAGGGTGAGGTGAAATGTTTGCTGGGGTGCTGCCAAAATATCCGCCAGGGAGAGGGTGAAGGGTTGGGCGCTCGCGCCTGCAAACGCTAACTGCCATTTCGTGGCATCCAGCGTCACAGGCAACCCGTAGGACTGCACATAAAACTCGCTTACGGGGGTGAGGAGATGCTCTGGCAAAGAGACCGTCGGATTCAGGAGTTGTTGATCAAACCATGGATCGCGCGATCGCCGCGGGCTACAGCCTGCCAGCAAGTTTGCCCCAATTAACCCAGTTGAGGTTTGCAATAACCGTTGAATCAGGGTGCGACGTTTCATTGAGCGGGAGAGTGGAGGGAGCCTGTTTATGGTAACGCCTGGCAGCGTCTGGTGCGGGGCGGCTAGTGAGGAATGCTTACGAAGTGAAGTTTGTAGTTCATAATGAGGAGGCTGATTGAGTTCAAGAGAATCCCGTGGCAGAAAAGCGTAATCGCTGGTTGGTAACAACGATCGTGGTGTTAGGTATTTTGGCGTTCCTGGTGCCAACTCTGGCCCAAGTGATTCCGACTTTTTTCCCCTCTGGGCAACCGTCCACCGCCAATAATCCCGCTCCTGGTGCGACCGCCACACCGGCTGCCCAAAAAGCCGAACTGGAAGCCCAGGCGAAAGGGTATGAACTGGTGCTGCAACGGGAACCGGATAATCAGACGGCGTTGAAAGGATTGCTCCAAACGCGGTTGCAGATGAATGACATCAAAGGGGCGATCGCGCCGCTGGAAAAACTGAGTCAGGCGAACCCTAACGAGACGATGTACGCGACGCTGTTGGCGCAGGCGAAACAACAGACGGGCGATCGCGAAGGGGCGGCGCAAACTTATCGGGATGTGTTGAAGACGAAACCCGGTGACATGAATGCTTTAAACGGACTGGTGGCGCTGCTGATTCAAGAACAGCGTCCCGAAGCGGCGGCTGGCTTGTTGCAGGACACTTTGAAGAATGCGAGTCAGGCGAATCAGGTGCAGCCGAATAGTGTGGATGTCGGATCGGTGCAAATTTTGCTGGCGGATGTGTACGTCAGTCAGAAGCGCTACGAAGAAGCGATCGCGATTTATAAAGAAGTCGAAAAAGCTAACAAGAATGATTTCCGTCCGGTGGTGGGGCAGGCGTTGGTTTTGTGCAGTACTTAATGCTACTG
>JAIXVO010000544.1 GCA_027482985.1 Cyanobacteriota bacterium | reverse complement strand
TCGGTGCGACGGCGATACACATCTGGAAACGCCTGCCGATAAGCGCGACTGAGGTAAAACAAAATCACAGCCCCGATCGCCATCATCACGCAAGACAGCAACACGACATTGCTCAAGCCCACTCGGGGAATCAGAAAGCCCAGGGAAAAGCCGCTGATCACATCGGCGACTAGAATGCCACTGCTGATCAGCGGAAACGTTCTTTTAATCTCGCGGATATTAAAGAGTTGATTGGCGGTGATGGATGTATTCAGGTCATTCAACACGTTGACCGCTTCAATCCACAGCCGCATCAAAAAGATCGTGATCCCAACGACACTCACCTGCCAGGGGAAGGGAAAAAATTCGTCCGCATTCAATCCCACCCAAAAAAACAGCAGGGGCAGCGCCATCAGCCCCGCGGTAATCACAATGACTCGGCGCAACGGCAAGACGCGTTGCAACTGGGAATACATGAAGCTTAGCCCAGAACCGATCCCAGCACTGGCAATATAAATCCAGGGCAACCCCTCGGCACGAAACCGGGTCAAAAATAAATCAGTCGTAATCGCTTCGAGCCAGACTAGACCAATGGACGTTGCGGCATAAAACGCAAACATGAGGAAGGTGCGCTCCGCCTCCTCTGTGCGCAGGTTCACCCATTTCAGCACCCGCTGACCACTGCTACTGTTGCCAACCCATTGATCAATTCGTCCCATTGAGATCCTGCATCTACTGCAACTACACCCAACGCATCATTCAGGGCACATCCTAAACTAGATTGCCCTGAATGATGCGAATTGTAGAGTGGGAGCAATGATTTGTTTCAGAATCAACTGCGGTAGCCCAGTTACTTTTTGGGTGCCAACAGCATCATCATGTTGCGACCTTCTTGCTTGGGAAACTGCTGCACTTCGGCAAACTCTTGTAAGTCGTCCGCTAAGCGTGTCAGCAGATCTCTCGCCATATCGCTGTGCTGAATTTCCCGCCCTCGGAACATCACGGTGGCCTTCACCTTGTCGCCATCTTGCAAGAACCGCTTGGCCTGATTGAGCCGCACATCATAATCGTGCTTCTCAATCTTGTAGCGCATCTTCACCTCTTTGACTTCGACGGTGTGCTGCTTCTTCTTGGCTTCTTTGGCTTTCTTTTCCTGCTCAAACTTAAATTTGCCGTAATCAATAATGCGGCAAACGGGCGGATCAGCCTTGTCGGTGACTAACACCAGGTCTAATTCTTTCTCTTCTGCCAGTTGCAGTGCCTCGCGCGGAGACATAATTCCCAATTGAGAGTTATCTGAATCAATGACACGAATCTTTGGGAAACGAATCCGTTCGTTGATGATGGGAATGTCGCGGCTTGGTATTGGTCTATTTCCAGTCACAGGCAATGTAAATAACAGTAGTTTAAGGTTGACAACGTTCACCCGACCCGTAACAGCGTTCTAGCTTAGTTTTAGCCTAATTAACCATAAAAGACTAGATCGTTGCAGATCAGGCTTGAACGGCTGCAAGTCATTTATTGTACTTTGATTTTCTAAACAAGTACTGCCTGCATTCTATCGATTCCCTGGCAGCCCCGGTGACATTATTCATGAAAGTCTAAATTTGTTCAGAGGAATAGCGGTGGGGACTGGGCTTCAGGGCTGGAAATGAAAGCACTAGAATAGATTTGAGGAATCATGAAGGACTGTGAACTGAGGCGACTGTGAAATCATCTCCAACCTGGCATCATCAAATGGGTCATCAGCGGGATTGGGTCTGGCGCGGCTGGCGGACTCGTTATACTTATCTGCGATCGCAAACCAGCCATGAGGCCGTTCCCATGCTGCTGCTCCACGGCTTCGGGGCATCAATCGGCCACTGGCGACAAAATCTGCCCAGCCTGAGCCAACAGCATACGGTTTATGCGATCGATCTACTGGGCTTTGGCGCTTCCGAGAAAGTGACTGCCCCCTACGGCATCGAGTTTTGGGTCGATCAGGTCTACGATTTCTGGCGCACCTTCATCCGCCAACCCGTGATTCTGGTCGGTAACTCGATCGGCTCCCTCATCTGTCTGGCAGTAGCAGCACAACACCCAGATATGGTGTGTGGGACGGTCATGCTTAATCTACCCGATCCCTCTGTCCTAGAAACTCCCCAGTGGCTGTCTGGGACGCTGACTCGCCTCGCGCCGGTGACTCAACCGATGGTCAGCAGTTTGAAATGGGTGGTGACCTTGCCCTTCGTCTTCAATCCACTATTTTGGGTGCTGCGCCAGCCCTTTTTGCTACGGAGCTGGGCCAAGCAAGCCTACGCGACTCCCACGGCGATTACAGACGAGCTGATCGAAATTTTTGCGAGTCCAGCGGGCGATCGCGGTGCGGCGAGAACCCTGCGATCGATGGTCAACGGCAAGGCTAAAGTCAAAACTGGCGCAACCATCAGTTATGCCGCGCGAGATGTCTTACCCCAATTGAAGATCCCCATGTTGCTGTTCTGGGGTCTGCAAGACAAAATGGTGCCCCCCACCCTCGCCCCCTTATTCCTGAAGTACAATCCGCAACTCAAGTTAATTGAAATTCCCGATGCGGGTCATTGTCCTCATGATGAGCATCCAGATCTTGTGAATCGGGAGATTTTGCGGTGGGTTGAGGGGTTGGGTGAGGGGTAATGGGTGATGGGTAATGGGTAATGGGTAATGGGTAATGGGTAATGGGTGATGGGTGATGGGTGATGGGTGATGGGTGTCGGCTGCGAACCTCATTATTCTTTTCCCTTCTTTTCCCTTCCTCACATTCTTCTGCTTCCTGCTTCCTGCCATAAAAAAGCCTCCCCGGGTAGGAGGCTGAAGATAAGAGACGAAAGTTCGTCTAAATTTGTCACAAATTACTTGGAAATGAAGTCTTGGCCTTGCTTCAGGGCTTGTTGACCGATGTTTTTAAAGACCCAGCCGAGAGCCAACCCAAGGGGAAGCAGAACGATCAGTAAACGCCAGTCCATAATCAGTACCTCTCCAACAAGTTAATAAAGATTCTTGAATCTTTCTCATACTTACTTTGTATCGCAAGTTCGCTTGTTTTCCTAGTCCTTTTTGCCCCTGAGAGCCTGGATTAGCGGCTTTTTCATTTAAAGTTTTGTAAAGCCGAGGTCAGTACCGCGATTGGCGTGAACCAGGGCTAATTTCTCATAATTCTGAGCGTGTTCGATCAGGTGGCTGACTTCGGCCTCAGAAAGCTCGCGCACTACCTTGCCGGGAATGCCGACGACCAGCGATCGCGGGGGGACATCTTTCGTTACGACCGCACCGGCCCCAATGATGCTGCCTGCGCCTACCCGCACGCCATCCAATACGGTGGCGCCAATGCCGATTAAGCTGCCTCGCTCGATGTAAGCACTGTGGACAACGGCGCGATGGCCGACGGTGACGTGATCTTCCAGGATGGTGGGTTGACCGGGATCGCCGTGGAGAATCGCGCCGTCTTGAATATTGGTGGCGGCACCGATCTCAATCTTTTCGATATCACCTCGTACGACAGCCCCGTACCAGATGGAGGCTCCAGGGGCGATCGCGACCGCTCCAATCACCGTGGCGTTAGCAGCGATGAAGGCAGCCTGGGAGAGATCAGGGGGTGCCCAGTAGGTAGGTAAATGGGGCGATCGTGGTGGCAGCTGATTCACAGTTTTTCCCCTAACCTTTGAAGTCTCGGTAGAATTGCCTTAGGAACAAGACCACCCTGGATATAATAGACCCACTGACAGTGACGCAGAAACCTAAAGGCAAATACGCCCTCAATGACTAACCCCGCCTTGCAGTACCCAATTTTTGGTCCGGAGATTCAGTGCCCTCACTGTCGTCAAACCATTCCGGCGCTTACTCTGACAGATACTTACCTCTGCCAGCGACATGGTGCATTTGAAGCTAACCCGAAAAATGGCGAACTGATCCATTTGCAGTCGGGTCGTCATTGGAAACAGTGGGAAGGTGAATGGTATCGCCAACACACGCATCCCGACGGTATTCGGTTTGAAATTCACGAAGCCCTCGATCGCCTCTACACTCAAGGCTATCGCGCCACGCGGGTGATCATCGCCCAACGCTACAAGGAATTGATCAGCACCTATCTCGAACGCAGTACGCCTTGGCGCGGTCAGACCGAAGCACCCAAACCCCGCCTTT
>JAIXVO010000477.1 GCA_027482985.1 Cyanobacteriota bacterium | reverse complement strand
GCAAGCCGTCCCGCTGGTCGTAGCATTGGCCGATTTCGGCTACATCGACTATTACTCTCTGGCGCTGCGCACCCCGTTACTCTATCGCTATGCCGTCGAACACTACATTCCCTTCAAAATCGACGAGTTCATTTTCATGATTCGCCCCGATCAGCGCGATCGCCTGACCCGCCTGCAACAAACATCGGCGGGAGATGCCCCGAATTCGCTGGTGGTCGGCGACTCCCCCCCGCTGCGCCTGTCCCTGCTGGATCAATCCTTCCGGGTCAACAATGTCGAAAGTATTCCGACTTCCTGGGGGCGATCGCTGCGCTCCTTAGAAGCAGTGATACAACCTGTCCAGGATTTGGCCGCAGTCAAACCGACGTTGCAAGATATGACCGCCAACGGCGATCGCTATCAAGTCACCGGAGCCGCTCCCCGCCTGACCTTTGACCTGAAGCCCTTCAATCTCGACGGCTGGGAACCTGGTCTGCTCAAATTCGAATTTACTTGCAAAACTCGCTCCAAAGGCTCCTTTGCCCTTCGCTGGGAAAGTCCAGGTGGAGACAGCAGCCAAAACAACATTCGCCTCACCCCCCGCAACGGTTCCCAATTGATGCCCCTCGATGCCGCCCCCCGCTGGCTACTCGCGAAAGGCATTCAATCTCTCTCGTTTGAACCGTTGGAAAATGTTTGTAATGAGTTTGAGTTGAAGAATTTGGCGTTGTATCGGCGATCGTTGTGAGGGAAGGAGTCAGGAGTCAGGAGTCAGGAGGGAAAGGGAGGGGGAGGAAGTGTGTTCATTTTTGAGGGGGCGATCGGGCTGGGGAAATTGCCGATTTTTTTGAACGCTTTTACTCGTTTGTGGTGTCGCTTTGGATGATTGGAGACGTGCCAGCGGCGCGTCTCTACAAACAATGGGGGTCTTTTCCCACCTCACTGCTTCTGACTCCTGACTCCTGAATCCTCCCTTCCCCTCCCTCCCCCCCCCAACAAAAAAACCGGAAAGGGTTCCCCATCCGGCTTCAAATTGACTGAAACTTAATCAACGAGCAATGCGTTCAGCGCTTACACGCCAACGGTTTTCTTGGCCACTTGGTTCAATTCGCCTTTGGCATACTTGGCGGCGTAATCTTCCAGCGAAACTTGCTTGATCTTGCTGGCTTGACCCGCGGTCCAGAATTGCTGATAGCGATCGGCACACACTTTCTGCATGTACTTGATCGAAGGCTTCAGGAAGTAGCGGGGGTCAAATTCGGAAGGCTTCCCGGCGAGGGCTTCCCGCACGGCAGCGGTGATCGCTAAGCGGCAGTCGGTGTCGATGTTGATCTTGCGGACACCGCTCTTGATACCTTTTTGAATTTCTTCCACAGGTACGCCGTAGGTTTCGGGGATTTGACCACCGAACTGGTTGATCAAAGCCAGCAAATCTTCGGGGACGGAAGAAGAACCGTGCATCACCAGGTGGGTGTTGGGCAGACGGTTGTGGATTTCTTCAATCCGGCTGATGGCCAGGATTTCGCCCGTCGGTTTGCGGGTGAACTTGTAAGCACCGTGGCTGGTGCCGATCGCGACTGCCAGTGCATCGACTTGGGTGCGCTCCACGAAATCAACGGCTTCATCGGGATCAGTCAACAGCATGGAATGATCCAGTTCGCCTTCGAACCCGTGACCATCTTCAGCTTCCCCTTTACCCGTTTCCAGCGAACCCAGGCAACCCAGTTCACCTTCCACAGAAGCACCGATCGCATGGGCGACTTTCACCACTTCGCTGGTGACATTGACGTTGTAGTCATAGCTCGCAGGAGTTTTGGCATCAGCTTCCAGAGAACCGTCCATCATGACGCTGGTGAAACCGTTCTTGATCGCGGAATAGCAGGTTGCAGGCTCGTTCCCGTGATCCTGGTGCATCACAACTGGAATGTGGGGATAGGTTTCCACAGCCGCCAAAATCAGGTGGCGGAGGAAGTTCTCTCCTGCGTATTTGCGAGCACCGCGAGAGGCTTGCAGAATCACCGGGCTGTCGGTTTCATGAGCCGCCTGCATGATCGACTGGATTTGCTCCATGTTGTTGACGTTGAATGCAGGGATACCATAACCGTTCTCTGCCGCGTGATCCAGCAACAGTCGCATTGGTACGAGCGCCATAAAGAGTCCTCCTGGATAAATATGATTCAGTCTTTAGCAAACTTCATTCTTAAAATTAATCTTAAGACACTTTACGCCTTTCTTAATGAATGGAACCCAGCTGAACCGACTTCATTAGGCAAAAATGACTATTTAATTTTCTTATGAATGGTGGGAGGGGTTGAGAGGAGTCAGGAGTCAGGAGGGAGGGGAGGGAGAGAAAGGAAGGGGGCAGGGGATGGCGATCGCGTGCAGACGTTGTGGCTGGTACGGGGAGATCGGACGCGCGTTGGGGGCAATCAAAACGGGTAATTGCTTAGAACTGAAAAAAGGAGGAGAGGTTGGTCTGAGTGAGCCAATTGCTCAAGCTAACGGTCGTAGCAAATACCGCGATAGGTGAGGGTGACCTGCTTACGAGGGGCAGGTTGATGGCCGGAAAACTGCACCGAGTTGCCGCGATATTGACCAGTCAGTTCTGATGCAGTGGGAGCGATCGCGGGGGTGGTGGCTGCGTTGGATTGACCAAGGAATTGTGGGGTCATGGGGCTTGTCCTTTGGGGCAATAGTGTTTTGTCCTGACAGGATTAATAGTCCCAAGATTCCCCTGTCGGGGTCGTGATGTGTATCCGGTTACACCTGTGAATTTCACCACTGCAACCCTGTGTGTTAGCTCACTCTCCATTCGGGTTCTGTGTCATCGGCAGATGTGATGGCAATCACGCGATCGCCCCTCCATCACCATGTTCCCTGCTTTCCTCCTCCTCCCTTTCCCTCCCTCCCCCTTCCTCCCCCTCCCGCTTCTCCCTCCTGACTGTCTGCAATCTGTACCAACGATGCCATCATGAGCATAGGCTAATAAGTTTGATCACCCAGCATTGTGAGTGTCTGCGATTGTTATGAATCTTGATTCTGAAAAATTGTCACTAGCTTCGCCCCCGATCGCGGCGCTGCACCCGGAAGTGTTGACGGCCCACGATGATGTGCGAGTGGATGAATACTACTGGTTGCGCGATCGCGAGCAGCCGGAAGTGATGGCTTATCTGGAAGCTGAAAATGCTTATACCGCTGCTCAGATGCAGCATACGGAGGGCTTGCAAGCGGCTCTGTATGACGAAATTCTGGGTCGGATTCAGGAAACTGATTTATCGGTGCCTTACCGCAAAGGGGAGTTTTACTACTACACCCGCACTGAAACGGGCAAAGCCTATCCGATCTACTGCCGCAAGCAGGGCAGTTTAGAGGCACCTGAAGAAATTTTGCTCGATCAAAATGAGTTGGCGGAGGGGCAGGAATTTTTGTCGTTGGGCGTGTTGGCGGTCAGCCCAAATCATCAAGTGTTAGCCTACTCCACCGATACGACAGGAGCCGAACGGTACACGCTGCGCTTTTTAGACCTGCAAACGCGAGAGCATTTCCCGGAAGCAATTCAGGGTACAGCCGGGGTGGTGTGGGGCAATGATAATCAGACGGTGTTTTATGTGCAGTTGGATGAGGCCAATCGCCCGTACAAACTCTGGCGACACCCATTAGGTCAGCTGGATGGCGACGAATTGCTGCACCACGAGCCGGATGAGTTTTTCTATCTCGATATTGATAAAACCCGGAGTGAGGCGTTCTTGCTGTTGAGCTTGAATAGCAAGATCACTTCGGAAGTCCATTTTCTAGATGCCAATCAACCGCAGAGCCAGTTCCAGGTGATTCAACCGCGATCGCAGGGAGTGGAGTATAGCGTCGAGCATCAGGGCGATCGCTTTTACATCACGACGAATGAAAATGCCCTCAACTTCAAGTTGATGCAAGTTCCGGTGACGGCTCCCGCCCAGGCGCAATGGGAAACCGTGATTCCCCATCGGGATGAGGTGTTGCTGGAAGGGGTGAGCGCTTTTGCCCACCATCTCGTGATCCATGAGCGGCAGGCCGGCTTACCGACGATCCAAATTCGCCAGGTGGAAACGGGCGCATCCCACTATATGTCCTTCCCGGACCCAACCTACAGTGTGGGGGAAGGTGCCAATGCGGAATATCACACTCCCATTTTGCGCTTCAATTACACGTCCATGATCACGCCCCGGTCGGTGTTTGATTACAACATGGACACTCAGGAACGGGAACTGTTGAAGGAAACGCCAGTGGTGGGAGGTTACGATCGCACCTTGTATACCAGCGATCGACTCCTAGCGACGGCTCCTGATGGCACGCATGTCCCGATTTCGATTGTTTACAAGCAGGGCATCCAGCGCACCGGACAAAATCCGCTCCTGCTGACAGGTTACGGCTCCTACGGCTATAGCTATGATCCCGGCTTTTCCTCCAGTCGGTTGTCGTTGCTAGATCGGGGGGTCGTGATCGCGATCGCCCATATTCGGGGTGGCTCGGAAATGGGGCGACGTTGGTATGAAGAAGGCAAGTTTTTACACAAGAAAAACACCTTTACCGACTTCATCGCTTGTGCCGAACATTTGATTGCCGAGGGCTGGACTTCGCCCCAACAGCTCGCCATCACGGGTGGCAGTGCGGGCGGCTTGCTGATGGGCGCAGTGATCAATGAACGGCCTGACCTCTTCCACGCAGTCGTGGCCGATGTGCCGTTCGTCGATGTCGTGACCACTATCCTAGATGATGATCTGCCCCTGTCAGTCATGGAGCGGGAGGAATGGGGCGACCCCTACGACAAAACCTTCTACGACTACATGAAATCCTACTCGCCCTACGACAACGTCAAGGCTCAGGACTACCCCAATCTGCTGATTACCGCTGGCCTCAACGATGCCCGTGTGGCCTATTGGGAACCCGCCAAATGGACGGCGAAACTGCGGTCCCTGAAGACGGATCAAAACATCTTGCTGCTCAAAACCAATATGGGCGCTGGGCATGGGGGTGCTTCTGGACGCTACGAAAGCCTCAAGGAAATTGCTTTTGAGTATGCTTTTCTGCTGCATCAATGGGGTTTGGCACAGGGCTAACCATGACGGTTGTCATGGGACAGTCGTGACATTTAGGGGATGGTGAGACCCCCTAGAAATCGATAACCTAAATGCATGGAAACGGTTACGACATTGCCCTCAATTTTCTAGGAGACAAGCCCCCATGACTCTGA
The DNA here is from genome assembly GCA_027482985.1 of Cyanobacteriota bacterium. Classification (GTDB taxonomy): domain Bacteria; phylum Cyanobacteriota; class Cyanobacteriia; order Leptolyngbyales; family Leptolyngbyaceae; genus JSC-12. The sequence continues at coordinate 4,598 of JAIXVO010000477.1, read as the reverse complement.
CATTCCTCGGACAACGTTATGAATCTACCTGTAACGAGATTGCTTCCCTGGAGACTGAAGTGACTGGCAAATACCGCGGTAATCCGGTGAAAATTGCTGCTGCGCGAGCCGCTGCCCCGGCTCATGTGCGGCTCACCTATCGCGGTGCAAGCTACGTCCGTTAAGTTGCTCAACGTCTCAAATAGTTAACCCCTAAACGCTAAACAAAAGCTCCTGACTGTCCTCAGGAGCTTTTTTATGATTTTCGGCTCTAACGCAAACAGGCGGACAAAATTTGCCCGTCTGCTGCCTAGCGCTTCGGTAAAATGGGTCGCCCGGGATTCGAACCCGGGACCAGTCGGTTAAAAGCCGAATGCTCTACCGCTGAGCTAGCGACCCTAATGTTTTTTGCAACGTTTTCTACTGTAGCAGAGGTTGTAACGCTTAGGCAAATAATAATTGAGAAATCCTGGAACGCAGCAAGACCCTGGCCTGGATGGGTATCCTGGAAGCAGGTCAAATGATGCTTTCCTATGAAAAAACTTGACCGGAATCAAAAACAGGTTTCCATCCAGGCGCGAGTCGCGTTTAACCAGGGTAAACTCCGGCAAGATCTCGATTGCGCTTTGCAGGAGAATGATCGCCTGCAAGATGAAAAAGAGACCTTAGTGGATCTGGTGGATCAGGAACGCCAGGCTAAGCAGAGTTTTCAGGAGCGGCTGGCTGCAGCGATGCAGGACTTAGAGCTGTCTTTGGATGAGCGTAGCCAAGCGATCGCCCTCCGGGACAAAGCGATCGCCTCGCGTCATTCGATGATTGGTCGCCTGGGAGGATTAACCGCCTCCAATAATCGCTTGCGAGAAAAAGTCGAAAAGCTGGTGACGCAGACTGAGCAACTGCAACAATTGAACAAAATTGCTGTTGAACAGGTCGTTGCCGCCAACCAGCGACGAGAAGCATTTGAAGCTGCTTATCAGCGCGTGAAGACGGCTTACCAACAGCTCAAAACTGCGCATCAAGCCTTGCAAGCTGAACAACAGCAGCACCAGTCCCAACTGGCGCAACTCCAGACCAAATTTGAGCGGCTAAAAGCCGGATGTAGACGCTTAAAGACGGAATATGAACGCCTGCAAGCCAGCTATGACCAGGACATGCTGGATCTGTCTCGCGCTTATCGCCTGCTGACGCAGCATGAGCGATCGCGCCTCACCCCCGAACTCAGATATCTGCTAGATCACATTGAATCGACCTCTGTCTGATTAACCTATGCCAGATCAACTGATGCCCCGTCAGCCGCAGCCTGACTCCCACCCCGACCCCGTTGACCTTGACCCCACCGAGTTGGACTTTGCCACAATGGAAGCCAACTTAGCGGCAATGGAAGATCATCTGTTCAATGCCGGGGTCGCCATTCTACAAGCTGCCAAAACTCAGGAAGAAGTGTTTCAAACCTCGATCGAAGCCATCCAATCAGCGTTGGAACCCGGCAGCGTTGAGGCTCACCCGCCGACTCTCCCCGCTGCAACAATGCCTTCAGACATTTCGCTGACGACCATCTGGCAGCGTTTGGATCGCATCGAACAGCGCCTCGACTACTTGATTGAGCACCTGATTCCACCGTCCGCGATCGCTCCACCGCAACCGCCTTCCCCCCCCGCTGGCGGCGTTCCCGCAGCCGACATAGCCTGGACTGAGAAAAGTTTGAAGCAGGCTTACAAGACCCTGGCAGGGGTGCGATCGCAGTTAGGCATTACCGCCAAAACCTGGAAACTCGCCGTCCTGGAAGCCAACGCCTTACGCTAACCCAATTTCCCGAAGGCGTTGCATTAAATAATCACCAGCGGTGATCGGGGCATAGCGGGGGGCACCCACTTGCGCCACACAACTGGGCAGCGGGGAGAGGTTCACTTCCTTGCGGGCATGGACGAAGAACGGCATGGAAAAGCGACGTTGGGTGTCTCCAGTGGGATTGGTGACGCGATGAGTCGTGCTTTTGAGGAGGCCATTCGTCAGACGTTGCAACATATCACCGCTATCGACGATGATTTGCCCCGGATGAGCCGGGATGGGCAACCAGGTGCCATCCCGTTGCAACAGTTCTAGCCCATCGTCGGTGGCTTCACACAGCAAGGTGATCAGGTTGATGTCTTCATGGGGTGCCGATCGCAAACTGGCGGGGTGCGTATCCGGGGGGATGGGCGGGTAGTGGATGATCCGCAAAATTGTGTCCCCGTCCTGGATCATGTCAGCCAGGAGGGTTTCGGGTTCACCCAGGAACAGCGCACAGGCTTTGAGTAACTCCGTCGCGCAGGCTTCGAGTTGGGCATAAAGCTGACTCATCACGGGTTGAAAGTCTGGCACCTCGGCGATCGCTACATTCGGGGGATAGAGCGATCGCTGGGGGTGGTCTTCTGGCAAGTCGCGCCCCACATGCCAGAATTCTTTCAAATCGGGTACCGGATGATCCTTGGCGTGTTCTCTGCCAAAGGCGGTAAAGCCACGCTGTCCATGCAAATCGGGAATTTCGTAGGGCGCTTTGACTGCTTCCGGCAAGGTGAAAAACTGCTCTGCCACCTGATACGCCTGCTGGATCAAGTCTCGTTCCACGCCATGATTGACCACGGCGAAAAAGCCCAATTCCGTCAACGCCTGCCCCAACGTTTGGACAAACCGCTGGCGCGCGATCACGTCTCCCGCAAACTCGCGTAAGTCTAATGTGGGAATCGTTTGTGTGAGCGGCATATCCCGTCATCCTGTTGATTTAGCTCTATTGTCACCCTCGCCAACAGCAATGGTTGGGCAGCAGGCGGGGATGCAATCATGACAGTAGCAAGTTTTGACCGTTAGCCTCAGTGGGCTGGGCGGCAATTTCGCATGATCAAGTTGTCGTCCTGCCGGGAGGGTAAATCATGAACAACGGACTATTGAGTTTGCTGGTGGTGTTGGGGCTGAGTGGTACGCTGGTAGCTTGTGGTGGCGGTAATGCGGAACGTTCCGAAACGGCGGCAGAGTCAGAATCAGGGAGCAAAGAAGCGGAGTATCGCCAGTCCCAATCAGAGGACGAGGAGAAGGGCGCGAAGTCGAAGGAACATCGCTCGGAAAAAGACGATGATGACGACGAAAAATCGAAGGAAAAACGGTCTGAAAAAGAGAAAGATGATTAGGGCTAGCAGAATGGCGAAGCTTTCAAGCGGGGCTTTAACACCAGCAGAATCGCGATCGCGACCGTGACGCTACTCGCTAACCCTAACCAGAAGGCATGGGCAACGGCGGGGGATTGATCCAGCGCCCAACCGCCCAAGGGTGGCCCAACGAAATAGCCGATCGCCCAACATTGGGAATTCACCCCTAAATAGATGCCGCGTAGGGATTCTGGAGCCAGTTCGACGACAACAGCGGAGGCCAGCGGAAGATAGGTCACGGTCGCGAGTGCCAGGATGCCCAGCGCCGCGATCGCCCAGAATAAATGCCCACTTGCAGTGATGCCCGTAGCCCAAACAGTGACAAAACCCAGCGCCCACAAACCCGCTGACAAAATCAACCCGTAGCTACGATTGAAGCGGTTGAGATAACGAGCGCTCGGCAGTTGGCAGATCACGGTTGCCACCAGATGCCAGGTAAACAAAGCACTGATCGTGAGCGGCGGGAACCCTTTGCCATCGGGCGCGACGGGGACAAAATTGGTGAAGTACAGGGGCAACGTACTGCTAATTTGCACGATGTAGGTGGTAAACAAAATATTCACGGTGCAATAAATCAGCAAGGTGCGATCGCGCAGTGCTAGTCCCCACCCCCGCAGAGCTTTGTGTTCTCCCGTCGGTTGATACACCTCGGTAATCGCCCAGGCGACCACTGCCAGCAGCACCAGGAATGAGATCCCATCTACCAGAAATAGGGCACGATAAGCCCCCGTTGTGTTGACCAGTAAGCCCCCCAACACCACCCCTAAGCCCAAGCCCAACCCATCACACAGGCGATTCAGGGCATAGGCTTCATTGCGTTGCGCCGGAGCCGAGAGATCGGCCACCATCGCTTCGGCAGCGGGCCAGTACAAGCCAATCCCAAACCCCATCAACAGGTTACCCAGGACAAAAATCGGGAAGTTGATGGTGGCCGCGAGGACAAAGGAAGCGATCGCGGCGATCGTGGCAGCTAGCAGGAGGGTGCGTTTGCGGCCACAGCGACCATCGGCGAGAGTGCCGCCCAGTAACCGCCCCAACACGCCCGAAATCGACTGACTCCCCAGCCCAATCCCGACTGCTGTTGCCGATAACCCCACCTGATTGACAAAAAAGATGGGGGCATAAAATAGCGTAAAGCCCGAACCCATTTGCGACAGCAGTCGCCCCAGGGCCAGAATCCAGATTTGATAGTTGAGTTGCGGCAACCAGGCGAACCACTTTAAGCGAGTCCAATGCGTCATGATGCGTGTTTTCATCCCTAAGCGGCGTGGGATGAACGATAAATGACTTCTGGCATCCCATGGAGTTTTCGCATTCTATCAAGCTCATTTCCGTTCACCCTACACACTCCAGTCAGAATTCGATGGTTACATGTGGTCACCCGAATGGGGGAATCGGTGCCCGGTAAACTAGAAACAGGAAGATGGATCGTTGTTG
>JAIXVO010000623.1 GCA_027482985.1 Cyanobacteriota bacterium | reverse complement strand
TCCTCTTCTTCTAGATCATCTTCAAAACTTGCTTCTTTGGTCAGCAAGGCTTTTCGCAACCAGGGGGGCGGGTTGCCATTCAAAGTCTTGACCAGCTCTGTCAAAACTTCGGAAATCTCTTGTTCTTCCGAGCGGGCTTTCACGGGTGTAATTTTGTGCTTAATTAACCGCGCCGCTGCACTGCCCCCAATGGCAGAAACATAAACGATGGTGCAATCGCTGAGTGCATTCACTTTCGGAATCAGCTTGTCTTCGTTGCCATCTTCCTTCAAGTCACCATCAAATCGAATCGTCTCTACAAACTCATATCCCTGGTTATCGATTTCATAAACATCGATCTTCTTTGCCCACCCAAAGTGAGCATTGATATGAGTGTTATCGCTTGTAGTGAAAGCTATTTTCATAGGTCACTCCTAGTGTGAATCAAACATCAACTTTGCGGTTGGGGGTTTGGAGGTTGAATTTGAATGCTCTATCCCCCATTACCCATCCCCCATTACCCATCACCCATTACCCATTACCCATCACCCATTACCACTTTCCCATCCCCCTTCTGCGTCCTCCAGCCATGCACTTGCGCGTGTGCCTTTTCTTCGTCTCGTTCCAGAAAAATGTTGCCAATCTCGAATAACAGTTGTACGGTGCCACGGTAGCCGACGGTACAGCGTTGCCCATTGCCCAGGCGATCGAAGATGGGGAAGCCCATCCGGTAGAGGGGAATGTGTAATTGGCGCGAAATTGCCGCTCCGTTGGAGTTGGTGATGAGTAAATCGGCACCCACGGATTGCTGGGCGAAATCTTCTAAATCACCAATGGTGACAGCGGCAATGGGCAGTTGTTCGAGCAGGGGCGATTTCGTCGTGGTGACGGCAGTGTGAATGGTGCACCCCATCGATCGCAGAAATTGCACCATCGCCCACAGCAAATCGGGTTCCATCGCCAGTGCCACTTCCTTGCGCCCAAAGAAGAAATGGGTGTCTAACATGGCATCTTGCAATTGTTGGCGTTGATGCCGGAATTTGGCGGGCACCGGCACCCCACTCAGATCTGATAATCCCTGAAGGAATTCGTCTACCGCATCCAATCCTGTGAGGCTGGGAAACACTTCAAACGGAATGCTAAAGCGATCGTCCAACACTTGCGCGGCGGCTCGCATACTTTCCCCAAAGGCCAGCGTGTAAACGGAACTACCAATTTCGCGCAATTCGGCTAAAGTCGTGCCACCACTCGTGACTGCGCTGGGCGTATCCGCCAAATGCCCATCAATCGAAGCCGACAAATCCGGCACAATGATGGGATCTAAGCCAAATGCCTCCACAATGTCCTTAATTTCCTGCACATCACCCGGTGTAAACGCCGGACTAACGAGGATATTGACCTGATTGGGGCGAGTTTCTCCCGCGATCGGTAAGGTCTGCATCATGCTGGTAACGGCACCCGCGAAACCGTCCTGCAACGCGCCTTTGAAGTCCGGCGTGGAGACAAACACAATCGGCAAATCGTGAAGTTCGGGATGGCGTTTGCGGACGTTTTTGAGAATCCCGTCCATATCTTCGCCACGCGTTTCGGTGAGTCCCGTCGTGCAAAGGCCAATAATTTCCGGCTTCGATTTTTCCACCAGCGTTAACACCGCTTGCTCGACGTTATCTTCGCCGCCCAGCACCGTCGCCACTTCGGTCATCGCCGTCGTCGAGAGCGGAATCGCCTCCCGAAAATGCCGGACTAACATCACTTTGGCAAATGCTGTACAACCTTGTGACCCGTGGAAGAGGGGCATCGTGCCCTTCAGTCCCAAAAAGGCCAAAGCTGCACCCAGAGGTTGGCTCTGCTTGAGCGGATTCACTGCAACAGATTTTTTGGGAGTGGTGACGGTGGCCATAGGTTTTGGGGAGGGGGGAATGGGGACTGGGGAGGGGACGGCGGTGATGGGTAATGGGTAATAGGTAATGGGTAATAGGTAATAGGTAATGGGTAATGGGTAATAGAAGGTGGTAGTGGGTAGTGGGTAAGGGGTAATGAGAAAACAATGGTAAGACTAAACTCGAATCACTAATCAACAACGACAACAAACCAATTACCAATCACCCATTACCCATTACCCATTACCCATTACCACCGCCTAATCTTCTGCGACCAACACTGGCACCTGAGTATCCCACGGGGCGGGTTTGCGAACCTGTGCCCAGATGGGACTATGGAGGGCTTCGTCGAGTTCGCGAGCCATTTCGACCATGCCGACGTAGCCGGCGTAGGGATGGTGGCGTTCCTGGTTGATGTCGAGGAAGGGGATGCGGGCTTTGAGGGCGGTGTATTGGTTGCGTCCGCCAGCAATCAACATGTCGGCTTTGGTTTTGGCAATGACGCTTAAGAGTTCTTGGGCGTTGCCTTTTTCTAACGTGACACCATCTTTACCGAGTAATTCTTTAATCTTAGCTTTGTCTTCTTCGGTGCTTTTCTTGGTGCTGGTGGCACACACTTCAATCCCTAAATCTTTGGCGGCCGAGATGATTGACCAGCTTTTCACACCCCCCGTATTCAGGACGACGCGCTTACCCGTGAGGCGATCGCGATACGGCTGTAACTCCACATTCAGCTTCTCGGTTTCCTCCGCAATCACCTGTTCGACACGGGCTTGCAATTGGGGACAACCGAGTTTGGCGGCAATGTTACGCAAACACCGATTCATGTCATCCACGCCATAAAAGGATTCTTCGATGTACGGAATGCCATATTTCTCCTCCATCTTGCGCCCCATGTTGATCAGCGCTTTGGAGCAAATCATCACATTCAACTTGGCGCGATGGGCGGTGCAAACTTCGTCGTAACGGGCATCTCCGGTGATTTTTGCTAAGACGCGAATGCCGAGTTTTTCAAAGATGGGCAACACGCCCCACATCTCTCCCGCAATGTTGTATTCGCCAATCAAATTAATGTCGTAGGGTGTGGTGTATTCCGGTTCACGGCTACCCACAACATAATCCAACAAAGATTCACCACTGATGCGGTTGCCCAAATTCTTACTGCCCACAAACCCGGGTGAATTCACGGGAATCACCGGAATGCCAGCCTTTTCGGAGGCTTTCTTACAGACGGCATCTAAGTCATCCCCAATCAAGGCTGAAACACAAGTGAGATAGACAAAGATGGCGGCTGGGCTATACCGCTGGGCGACTTCCTGAATCGCTTTGTAAAGTCGCTTTTCACCGCCAAAGATGACATCATTCTCGTTCATGTCGGTGGTGAAGCCCATTTTGTAGAGCATGGGACCCGAGGAGAGGCTCCCCCGACTGCCCCAGGAGTTGCCCGCACAGGCGATCGGGCCATGCACCAGGTGCGCTGCATCGGTAATTGGCACCATCGCGATCATTGCGCCATCAAACGCACAACCACCCTGCGCCGCGCCCGGTTGCGCCACCTGCGTACAGGATTTATTCTTTTTTTCACCTTTCTTGTGATTGTGTTCGCAAGCTGACTCGCTCAAGAGTTCGTTAATTTTGCCTTGGGTGAGTTTCATGATGGCAGGGAGGTAAGAGGGCAGAAGGCAGGAGGCAGAGGGCAGAAGTCAAACGTAGGTTGGGTAGAACGTCAGTGAAACCCAACGAGGAGGGAGGAGTCAGGAGTCAGGAGTCAGGAGTCAGTCAGGAGTAGGTTGGGTAGAACGTTAGTGAAACCCAACAAGGTGAAGACTCAATATGAGAGAGGAGAAATAATTGAAAAGAATTAGAAACAAAGTGCAACGATCGCAGCTACAATACGAATAAAGACAGTCAAAACTACAGTCGAAAACTTGTAAACTTTCACTCTTTAGTAGTTTGTGTCAGGTGACAAAAACAAATTGAGTACACGGTAACGAATTGAACAAACTTAATCTTTTCTTCGTTAGCAGATGTACTGAGTAACATCCACACCGCAAGCATCCGAGAGGTAGCTTAAAGCCCGCAATCGCAAATAAACCACTTCGTTATACAAAGGATTGAGTTTGCACAGGGGCGGGATGTGGAAGGTGTGACCCAAAATTGTGAAGTGCCGCTCGAAGGGGCAGGTGCAGGGAATCAAGCGACACAGGAAATGAGCCAGTTTAGCATTGCGAATTTCCAGGTGATCTAGCCATTGCCGCAGGGGAGCGAGGAGATCAAATTTGGGTCGCCCTCTGGGGGATTGATGATCGGAGGAGAAGGTGGTCATGGTCGGGTTGAGTGGGGGTGTAGGGGGTGGGGGGCGTAGCATTCGGCAGCAGATCAGGTTGGTGCACCTTAGATTTGGCCTGAATGCTACGCCTTTCCTGGCGAATTAACGAATCAAGTCGTAGGAGATGTCCGTCTTCGCGGGGATGATCGTGTTGCGATCGAGTTCATCCAGAATCGTGTTCACGACCCAATTCAAGATGTTGATGGTGCCGCTGTACCCATAGGTGGAGTAGCGGTGCAGGTGGTGGCGATCGAAGATCGGGTAGCCAATCCGCACCATCGGGGTGTGGGTATCGCGCCACAGGTACTTGCCGTAGGAGTTACCGATGAAGAAGTCAACGGGTTCCGTGAACAGCAAAGAGCGCATGTGCCACAGATCCTTACCACCCCAGATGGTAGCGTTCGCACCGAAGGGGCTGGAATCCAGCAGTGCCCGCAGTTCGGCTTCAAACACATCATTGCTGTTGGTGACGACGATGTGAACGGGTTCACAACCGACTTCCAGCAAGAATTGGGTTAAGCCGATCACCAGATCCGGATCGCCGTAGTAAGCGACGCGCTTGCCATGCAACCAGGCTTGGGAATCGGTCAACGCATCCACCGCGCGACCCCGCTCATCTTCCAGTTCCTTGGGAATGGGCTTACCTGTCAAGGCAGACAACTTCATCAAGAACTCGTCGGTGCCGCGAATCCCGACGGGACGGGCGACGTAGGTCTTCTGACCCCACTCTTTCTCGATGTAATCGCGAGTCTTGGTGGTGGAGTAGGCTTGGAACGCGATCGTGGCTTCCCCGTTGATGGAATCAGCCGCAGCTTCCAGCGGTGTACCACCGGGATACATGTTGTATTCGCCGTTGTTGGGAGAATCCAGGTATTCCGAGTTGTCGGCCAATAGGGTGTAATCAACGCCCATCAGTTCAGCAAACCGCTTGATTTCCCGCAGGTTGCCAATGTAGGTTTCAAACCCAGGGATGAAGTTGATCTTGCCGTTGGTGGTTTCGGCTTTCTTGCCAGCGGTCAGGGTGTTGAGAATCCCTTTCATCATGTTGTCGTAACCCGTGATGTGGGAACCGACAAAGCTGGGCGTGTGGGCATAGGGGACGGGATACTCATGCGGTACCGACCCTTCTTCCTTCGAGGTTTTGATGAAGGCTTGCAGGTCATCCCCAATCACTTCGGCCATGCAGGTGGTGCAAACGGCGATCATTTTCGGTTGGTACAGGCTGTAGCTGTTCGCCAAACCTTCGATCATGTTCTTCAAACCACCGAATACGGCTGCATCTTCCGTCATTGAGGAGGATACGGCAGAGAAGGGTTCTTTGAAGTGACGGGTAAAGTGGGAGCGGAAGTAAGCGACACAACCTTGAGACCCATGCACAAACGGCAAGGTTTTCTCAAACCCAACGGCAGCCAGGATGGCACCCAGCGGTTGGCAGGCTTTCGCCGGGTTCACGGTCAATGCTTCACGAGCAAAGTTCTTTTCCCGATATTCCCAGCTCTTCGTCCATTCTGCAGCTTCGGCGATCACTTCGGGAGCATGTCCACCTTCAAACTCTTTCTTAGCAGCAAAGAGTTCTTGATATTCATCCTGGTGGAAGAGTTCAGCGTGATCCTTAATCTTGTTTACGTCATTCTGAGCCATGAGTTTTCTCCTCAATGAGGGGGGGAGGTTTAGAGAGAGTTGAAGGATGGGGGGAAATTGAGACGCGATCGCGTCTCAATTTCAACTATTTGGTCCAGGGAGCACCAACTAAAGCCCAGGTGGGGCTGTTGAGCGCCAGATCCATATCACGCGCGAAGATGGCGAAGCCGTCATAACCGTGGTAAGGCCCGGAATAATCCCAGGAGTGCATCTGACGGAAAGGCAGTGCCATCTTTTGGAAGACGTACTTCTCTTTAATGCCAGAAGCCACCAGATCCGGTTTCATCGCTTTGATGAATTCTTCAAACTCAAACGCCGAAACGTCGTCGTAGATCAGAGTGCCGTCTTCGATGTAGTGGGTCGTGCGTTTGTAGTCATCGTTATGACCAAACTCATACCCAGTACCGATTAAGCGCATCCCCAAATCGTAGAAAGCGGGAACCACGTGACGGGGGCGCAAACCACCCACCATCAGCGCGACCGTCTTCCCTTGCAAACGGGGCATGTACTTGGCAATCACTTCTTCCGTTTGCTTCTGATACTTGGCGATCACTTCTTCTGCTTTCGCCTGAATCACTTCATCAAACTTGGAAGCAATTTCCCGCAAGGATTCAGCAATCTTGGTCGGACCAAAGAAGTTGTATTCCAACCAGGGAATCCCATAGGCTTCTTCCATGTGACGGCTGATGTAGTTCATGGAGCGGTAGCAGTGAACCAGGTTCAGCTTCACGGAGGGAGTGTTGATCATCTCATGTAAGGTGCCATCCCCCGACCATTGAGCCACCACGCGCAAGCCGATTTCTTCTAACAGAATGCGGCTCGACCAGGCATCACCCCCAATGTTGTAGTCACCAATGATGGCGACATCGTATTGGGTGCCATCGGGAATATTCCCGGCTTTCTTGTCTTTGTCGTACTGCGGGAAGACCCAGTCACGGACGGCATCGTTAGCGATGTGGTGCCCGAGGGATTGCGACACACCCCGGAACCCTTCACACCGAACGGGAACCACCGTCTTACCAATTTCTTTGGCAGACTTTTTGGCAACGGCTTCGATGTCATCCCCAATCAACCCAATCGGGCACTCAGATTGGATGGAAACACCCCGGTTCAAGGGGAACAGTTCTTCCAGTTCGGTGATCAGTTTGGCGAGTTTTTTGTCACCCCCAAACACGATGTCCCGTTCTTGGAAGTCGGAGGTGAACTGCATGGTACCGAAGCTATCGATCCCAGTGGTACCAATGTAGTAGTTCCGCCGACCAGACCAGGAGTAGTAACCGCAACCCACGGGGCCGTGGCTAATGTGGATCATGTCCTTAATTGGCCCCCAAACCACCCCTTTCGAACCAGCATAGGCACAGCCACGGGTGGTCATCGAACCAGGCACAGACTTGATGTTGGATTTAACGCCGCAATCAGGTTTGCCTTCTTCATACACATTCAGATGCTTTTCCCGTTTTTTCTTACCTTTCTCGGGATAGGCTTCCAGGACTTCTTTGATCAAGGCTTTCTTGTCAACTGCTTCAGGAGCCGCAGTGGCTTCGTTTAATGTCGCGGATTCGGGAGGTGTCATAGATTCTCCTCTTGACTACTTCGATGGGAGAGAGCGGAAAGGATGGCAGAGGGCAGAAGGCAGGAGGCAGAAGGAGTGACTCAAAGCAGATGGCACGAATGGTGCAGTCTGTGAGTTAGAAGGAAGTCGAGCACGATGGCACGCCCCTGCTGCCCTCTGCCTTACTCCTTCTGCCTTGCCAGCGGCTTAAACGCCTGCGGTTGCTTTGGTGCCTTGTTGAATCGCTTTTTGGTACTCTTCTTCGCCACCGAGGATACCGAATTCAACCAACAGATCTTCCAGTTCATCCATCGTGATCGGGGTCGGGATGCAGAGGTTTTTGTTGTCGATGATCTTGTTGGCGAGCGTCCGGTATTCTTGCGCCTGTTGGCTATCGGGAGCGTATTCAATCACCGTCATGCGGCGCAGTTCAGCGTGTTGCACAATGTTGTCGCGAGGGACGAAGTGCAACAGTTGAGTGTTCAGCCGTTTTGCCAGGGTTTCGATCAATTCGAGTTCCCGGTCAACTTTACGGCTGTTGCAAATCAGACCGCCTAACCGCACACCGCCGGAGTGAGCGTATTTCAGAACGCCCCGAGCGATGTTGTTCGCAGCGTACATGGCCATCATTTCACCGGAAGTGACGATGTAGATTTCTTGTGCTTTACCTTCACGGATCGGCATGGCGAAACCACCGCACACAACGTCGCCCAATACGTCATAGGAGACGAAATCGAGGTCTTCGTAGGCACCGTTTTCTTCCAGGAAGTTGATGGCGGTGATGATCCCACGGCCAGCGCAGCCAACGCCGGGTTCGGGGCCACCAGACTCAACGCAACGAACATCGCGGTAGCCGGTGAGCAACACTTCTTCCAGTTCGACATCTTCAACTGCGCCGCGTTCTGCTGCCAAGTGAAGCACAGTGGTTTGCGCTTTGCTGTGCAACATCAAGCGAGTAGAGTCAGCTTTGGGGTCACAACCAACGATCATGACACGCTGACCAAGTTCGGCCATACCAGCGATCGTGTTTTGGGAGGTGGTGGACTTACCGATACCACCTTTACCGTAGAAGGCTATCTGTCTAATGCTTTCGTCCGTCATGGGATTCTCTCCTTAAAGTTAATGCAGGGTCTAGCTCTATCCGATCGCCATCAGCAGAGGGAATCAATGCGTGCTGATGAGTGTTGGGGGTTGAAGTCGATCGCCAGACTGGCGGCGATCGCCCAACCGGAATCAATAGGGTCATGGAGGGAGGCATAGAAAAGTTACTGGGTGGTGATTGGTAATTGGTAATTGGTAATTGGTAATGGGTAGTTGGTAATTGGTAATGGGTAGTTGGTAATTGGTAATGGGTAGTTGGTGATTGGTAGTTTGTAGTTGGTAATTTGTAGTTGGTAATTGGTAATTGGTAGTTCTTAGAGGATTAAGGATGAGTCAATCTATTACCCATTACCCATCACCCATTACCTACTCGATTACCCATTACCCATTACCTTTTACCTATTCAATTACCCATTACCCATTACC
>JAIXVO010000411.1 GCA_027482985.1 Cyanobacteriota bacterium | reverse complement strand
GTCAAGAACATCGGACTCATGACCCGCCAGAATTGTCCCAGGACGCTGTAATACACCAATTGCCGCACCTGTTCTGCCAGGAATCCGGGGAATACGCGAGCCACGCCCTGGATTGGCAGATTGCCCTGGAGCTTGGCCGTGATCGCCTGTTGCGCCAGCGTCGTAAATTCTGGGCTATCCAGGTAGGCATCAATCTTGCCGCCCCCGTGATACAGCATGGCTTTCATGCAGTATTCCGAGAATTCGTAGTTAATGCGATCGTGCCACCAGTGTTTCAGCAATTTGGTGAAGGTAATTTCCCCGTTGAAGTATTTGAAGAAGGGAAACAGCACCAAAAATTGCTCTTGCGAGATGTAAATCAGGTTACGCCAGTAGGCATCCAGCACAACGCCGTAACTTTTGAGAATGCCCACCACTTCCATCACGTTTTCGGGTGAGTCCGGCAATAGTGCGCCACCCTGTTCCAGCCTGGTCAGAATGTCTGCCAGCGGGTGGGTGGACGGTTGTGGGGCAGCAATGATGTTCATGAATCGGGTGCTCAAAGCCAGGGAATGATTATAACGGGTTCGCAGAGACGGCAGTGGGGTCAATACCAGCGGGTTGGGGCAGGGTGACGGTTTGGAGTTTGGGCGTATGGGCGATCGCGGCGACGGGCGTGACGAATGCCGTGGTGGTTGTTTCGCTCCAGCGCACCATCCAATTCGGTTGCAACCCCAAAAACACAATCAACACGGCTAAACCCAGAGCCGGGAGGCGTTCTGACCAATAGACTTTGGGCAGATTGGAGAATTGTTCTGGCAACCGCCCGAAGAAGGTTTTGTTCACCAGCAGCAGGAAGTAAACCGCCGTCAACCCCGTCCCAATCATGGAACAGAGGGTTTGGACGGGAAACACCGGAAAGCAGCCCCGGAAAATCAAAAACTCGGAGATAAAGCCCATCATGCCGGGAATACCCGCACTGGCCATCACCCCCGTCACCATCAACGTCCCAATAATCGGCATCCCTCGTTCGGGATTGAGCAAACCACACAAGATATTGATATCGCGGGTGCCCGTCTTCTTGTAAACCACCCCCACCAGCAAAAACAGCATCGCCGAGATCAGCCCGTGGCTAACCATTTGAAACACGGTGCCGAGAATACTCAACGGTGTGGCCGCTGCTGCCGCCAGCAAAATGAAGCCCATATGCCCGATGGAACTGTAGGCGACCATTTTTTTCATATCTGTTTGGGCGATCGCGGTAAACGCCCCATACAGTACACTCACGACCGCCCAGACTGCCAGGTAAGGCGCAATGACTGCCCACGCTGCCGGAAACAACTGCAACCCAAACCGCAACAGACCATAGGTGCCCAACTTCAGCAACACGCCTGCTAGCAACACGGAAATCGGTGTCGAGGCTTCCACGTGCGCATCGGGCAACCACGTATGCAGCGGCACGAGGGGAATTTTGATGCCAAACCCAACAATAATCAGCCCCAACAGGATGAGTTGTCCCGTCATCGGCAACAGCGCTGTGGAGATGGCATTGTAATCAAAGCTGTTGGCGTGACTCAGCCAGACGGTACCCAGGAAACCCGCCAGAATCAAAATACCGGATAAGGCGGTATAAATCAGAAATTTGGTGGCTGCATAGCCCCGCCGTTCGCCGCCCCAAATGGCGATCAGGAAGTACAGCGGAATCAGCTCAATTTCGTAGAACAGGAAGAATAACAGCAGGTTTTGGGCGAGAAATGCCCCTGCCACGCCGCCATTCAACAGCAAAATCAAGCTGTAGTAGAGGCGCGGTCGCTGGATGTCGCGATCGGAACTGTAGACGGCAATCCAGGTGAGCAAGCCATTGATAATGATCAATGGCAACGACAGCCCATCCAGTCCCAATTGATAACTCAAGCCGAGGGATTCAATCCACGGCAACAACTCTTGAAATTGGGTGGCCGCACTCAGCTCATCAAACTGCACCGCCAGCACCACCGCCCAGACGAAGGCGAGTCCCGTCACCGTCAGCGCAATCCACCGCGCGATCGCCACGGGAGCAGAGCGCGGCAGCAGGCCCAGCGTCAGCGCCGCAATAATCGGTAACCAGATCAGAAGACTTAGCATAGAAGGCAGTACCGCACAGGAACAATCAGCCAGAGATCAAGGAGGCGCGACCTAGCTCGCCCAGTAAGCCCAGAGGACATTCCACATGGGATAGGTCAACCAAGCGCCAATCAAACTCACGCCCAGCAAAATCGTGAAGAGATAGAACTGAGATTGTCCAGAAGCGCTGTACTTCAAGCTTTCGCCACTCAAGATGGACGCTAACCCGACAAAGTTGACGAAGCCATCCACCACATAGCGATCGAACCAGGCACTCACTTGCGACACCCGATTCACAAACCAGACGACGGTGTAACGGTAGAGCGTATCCACATAAAAGTCGTAGGCAAACAGGTCTTGAAAAAACTTGAAGGGCATTTGCACCGATCGCGTCCAGATCCCGGTGAACGGCGCGATCGCCCCCGCCACACAGCCACTCAAGCCCGACAACATCAGAGCGGCTACTGCCAGGTGATTCATATATAACCAGTCGGGCAGCAGTGCCAGCCGTCCCAACATAGGCGGCACCAGGAGGGTAATAATCGTCAGGGACACGAGGGGAATCGCCATCGTCCAGGGCACTTCGGGCGCGCGACGGGTCTTGACTTTCGGAGAGCCGAGAAACACCAGTCGGAAAACGCGAGTCTGATTAAATGCAGTCAACGCATTCACACTCAGGAGCACCCCCACCAGCCAGGGATTGTCATACCAGAAGGCATTGATCCCTTCCCGCATCGCCCAAAACCCGCCCAGGGGCAACAGTCCCACCAGTCCCGCCGAACCGACAACAAACGCCGTCGTGGTAGCAGGCATCCGGGGGGCCAAGCCGCCCATTTCCGTAATGTCCTGTGTGCTGGTGGTGACAATAATCGAGCCAATACTCATGAACAGCAGGGCTTTCGCGATCGCGTGGGCAAACAACACCAGCAACGCCACATTCGTCCACTGCATCCCCACCGCAATAAACACTACCCCCAGATACGCACTCGTGGAGTGGGACAGGGTTCGTTTGATGTCAATTTGCGCGATCGCCACCAAACAAGCACCGATCGCCGTCATGGTGCCCAGGGTGACGAGGGCGATCGAGGCCACTGGCGACAGAATCAAAATCGGTTGCAACTTGATCAGGATGTAAGCGCCGCAGGCCACCACCACCGAATTTCGCAAAATCGAGGCTGGGTTGGGCCCTTCCATCGCCTCATCCAGCCACATATGGAGTGGAAACTGGGCACATTTCCCAATCGGTCCCGCGATCAAAGCCAACCCTAACAGCGCCGAAACAGTAGGAGAGAGCGTCGCGGTTTCTGCCCAGGCATAGAGTTCTTGAAAATCCAGGGTGCCGGAGAGGGTGGACAGCGCCACAACGCCCATCAGCAGCAGGACATCCCCCACCCGCTTGGTTAAAAACGCATCGCGAGCCGCTGTCACCACCAGCGGTTGCCCATACCAGAAACCCACCAACAGGTAGGTGGAGAGGGTCAACACTTCCAGTAGGGCGTAAGAGAGGAACAGCGAATCACTTAAGGCCAGCCCCGTCATCGCGCCCTCAAAAAAGCCCATCAATGCAAAGAACCGCGCCAGCGCCCAATCTTTTTCCATGTAGCCGAGGGAAAAGAACTGCGCCAGGATACTCAACCCAGTCACCAGTTCCGCTGCTCCCAGGCTCATCGGCGAAATGTCGAGGGACAACGTCAGGTCCAGGTCAGCCGCTTTGAACCAATGAATCAAGATGGGGCCAGGATCAAGGCTGAGACTCGTGCGAAAGGCGATCGCGCCATGCACCAACGCGGCGATCGTCATCAACAAGTTGAAGTAGGCTGCGGGACGAGGCCCGGTGCGCCGGATGTAGCCAGTTGACCAGGGTAAGGTGAGAATTGCCCCCACCAGCCCAT
>JAIXVO010000004.1 GCA_027482985.1 Cyanobacteriota bacterium | reverse complement strand
GTGGCATACACGCGATCGCCATTGATCGATAAGTAGTTACCTGTATCCAGATCCAGAATGGCAATGCCCACCTTCAACCCGGCATAGCGTGACGCTTGCAACTGCAATAGGCGTTGCTCCAACAAATTCAGGGGATGCCCCGTGGCCACCGACTGAATGGTCGTCGGCACCACCCAGGCTGATCCGGTAGGGGCGGTGATAGGTCGAAGCGGTGTGGCGATCGTGGGGGCGGCGGCAGTCAGCCAGCAACCCAGTAAGCCAGAGGTCAGGTAACCAATCTTTTTGACCAGAGACATGAATCAGCACTCAGTGATATTACGGGAATTATGCCGGATGAGGGGCACCTTGTCCTCTGTCTCCCGAAGAAACGCGGGAAAGTACGGAACTCTCCCGCAGGTAGAGAGGACTACACAGTCTCCCCAAGCGGTCTGGGAAAAACTTGTCTAACTCCATCCGTTTTCCCATTCATGGGTTTTTAATCCGGATGAATCCGTAGTTTCCCGGTCTGACAACTCCCCTTTATGCTGAAGGGTAGGGTTGGTTGCGATCGCAGGGAGCGGAGATGGAAACCTTTGATGTCGTCATAATTGGGGCGGGACATAATGGGTTGGTGTGTGCGGCCTATTTGCTGAAAGCGGGGTACAGTGTCGCGCTGGTGGAAAAGCGGGCAGTGCCGGGGGGGGCGGCGACGACCGAAGAGGTGATGCCGGATGCCGCACCGGGATTTAAGTTCAACCTCTGCGCGATCGACCATGAGTTTATTCATCTGGCTCCGGTGATTGAGGAGCTTGAACTCACGAAGTACGGTCTGGAGTATTTGTGGTGTGATCCGGTGGTGTTTTGTCCCCATCCCGATGGGCGGTACTTTTTGGGGCAGCGATCGCTGGCTGAAACCTGTGCCCAGATTGCTACCTTCAGTCCCAGAGATGCCCAAAAGTATGCGGAATTTACGGAATACTGGCTGAAGGCGATTCGGGCGATGACACCGATGTTCAATGCGCCGCCGCGATCGCTGCTGGATATAGCGGGCAACTTCGACCTGTCGCGGGTGCAGGATTTGTTCTCCGTGGTGGGGTCTACCAATAAGGCAATGGACTTCGTGCGGACGATGCTCTCCAGCGCCGAAGATTTACTCAATGAGTGGTTTGATTCTGAGATCTTGAAAGCGCCCCTGGCTCGACTGGCAGCAGAAATGGGTGTCCCGCCCTCCCAAAAAAATCTCGGCATTGGCACGATCATGATGGCGCTGCGGCATGATCCCGGCATGGCGCGACCCAAAGGCGGCACGGGTGCCCTGACGCAAGCCCTCGTAAAGTTAGTTACGACGCTGGGGGGCAAAATTTATACCGATCAGCCCATCAAACGGATTTTGTTGGATGGCGATCGCGCCGTGGGTGTAGCCGTCGCCAATGGCACTGAATATCGGGCGACTCACGGCGTGATTTCCAACATTGATGCCCAACGGGTGTTTTTGCAGTTGCTTGATCCCGCCGATGTCGATCCGGCGCATGCCGACCTGCGCGATCGCCTGGAACGCCGCATTGTCAACAACAACGAAACCATCCTCAAAGTCGATCTGGCGATGTCCGAACCGCTCCGGTTTGTGCATCATCAGCATCGCGATGAATTTTTGATCGGCTCTGTGTTGATTGCCGACTCGGTGCGCCATGTCGAAATTGCCCACGCTGATCCGATGTTGGGTCGCATTCCCGATGCCGATCCCTCCCTCTATGTCGTCCAACCGACGATGCTTGATCCCTCAATGGCACCGCCGGGAATGCACACCGTCTGGATTGAATTTTTCGCCCCCTACCAAATTGCCGGACGGGAGGGCACAGGTCAATTCGGAACGGGCTGGACGGAGGCATTGAAGCACCAAGTGGCCGATCGCATTGTGGATAAACTGGCGGAGTACGCGCCCAACGTCAAAACGGCGACGATCGCGCGGCGAGTCGAGAGTCCAGCCGAGTTGGGCGATCGCTTGGGGACGTTGAAGGGCAACTATTACCACATCGACATGACCCTGGAGCAGATGGTCTTTTTCCGTCCTTTGCCAGAAATCGCGAATTATAAAACGCCCATTCAAGGGCTGTATCTCACGGGGGCAGGCACCCATCCGGGGGGGTCGATTTCGGGCATGCCGGGGCGGAACTGTGCGAAAGTGTTTCTGCAATCCCAGCGATCGCTGGGGGCACGATTGGCTCGCTGGCGGCGCTGAGGCGGGGCAGTTTAGGAATTGTCACACCGACTACAATCAGAACTTTTTAGAATCGAGAAACGGTTGGAGGGGGATATCTGATGGCGAAGCAAGTGTTAATTGTGGGGGGCAGTGGGCGGATTGGCAGTCATGTGGCGGCGGATTTACTGGCCTTTACGCCAGCCGAAATCATCATCACCGGGCGCAATGCGGCAGCGGGAGTAACCATCCGCGATCGCCTCGGTGACCGCACCCAGTTTTTGCCCCTGGATCTGACTGACCGGGAGGCGGTGAAAGCGGCGATCGCCCCAGTCGATTTGGTGATTCATTGTGCGGGACCATTTCATTACCGGGATGCGATCGTCCTTCAAACCTGCATTGATCAGGGTGTGAATTATCTGGATGTGAGTGACCATCCCTCTTTTACCCGGAAAGCGATGGAGTATGCGGCAGCGGCGACGGCGGCAGGCGTAACGGCGATCGTCAATACGGGCATTTTCCCCGGCATCTCCAACAGCATGGTGCGGCGGGATGTGGAGCAGATGGATGAACCGGAACAGATTCACCTCAGCTATGTGGTGTCGGGATCGGGAGGCGCGGGCATTACCGTCATGCGGACGACCTTCCTTGGGTTACAGAAACCCTTCCCCGCCTGGATTAATGGGCAGTGGCAAACCTTGAAACCCTATAGCGATCGCGAAACCATTGAATTTCCGCCGCCCTACGGCAAAACGGGCGTGTACTGGTT
>JAIXVO010000449.1 GCA_027482985.1 Cyanobacteriota bacterium | reverse complement strand
GGCTGCGGCGACGCTGGCGCAAGGGGGCATTCGCGACAACATTCAAAATATTCGGCAGACCATTGATAATTTCCGGATTACTGATCCCAGAGTCGAATTTTTGGAGGGTGGGCGGATTCAGATTCAGGCGGATGTGGAAGACCTGCAAGCGGGTGCCAAAATCAAGCTGTCGATTGAGACGGGAATTGAAATTTTAGAAGGGCGGCAGATTCGCTTGATCAGACCCGCGGTTGCGATCGATGGGCAACCCGTACCGGAAGAACTGATTCGCGGCTTTGCTGAAAATATTGCCAAAGAACTGGATTTAGGTCGATTGGAAAAATTACTCCAGGTGCGGGCGCGGGTGTTCCGGGTTCGCTTTGCCAACAATGCTTTAGAAATTGCGGCCTTTGTGGGATTGCCTGCTGGGTTCAGAATTTAAGGTAGACATTGGGATGAGCAATATCCACTCATCCCATCGCACCTTTAGACGATCGCGGTTGCAGGTTGCTGGCTGAAGTACTTCTGCAAAATGCGTTCGGCCATTTGGGCTGGTGTTAGCCCCAGGGAAACTTTCGATTGCTCAGGTGTGGCATGATCCACCAGAATATCGGGAATCCCAATGCGGGTTAGAGGCACAGCAATACCGGCATCCAGCAGGGCTTCGGCGACGGCAGACCCGAACCCACCGGGGAGACAGCCTTCTTCCAGCGTCACCACCCGCCCGATTTTGACCGCCAGCGGTAAGATCAGTTCCGTATCCAGGGGTTTGGCAAAGCGGGCATTAATCACCGTGGCTTCAATCCCATGTTCGTGCAGAATTTCTGCCGTTTGCATTGAGGGATAAACCATCGAGCCATAGGCCACCAGCAAGACATCATCGCCGGTGCGCAGAATCTCACCCTTGCCAATTTCCAGCGGTTCCCAACCTTCTTCCATCAACGGCACCCCATAGCCATTGCCTCGCGGGAAGCGCATGGCGATCGGGTGAGTCGTCTGGTTAATGCCCGTGACGATCATCCGTTGCAGTTCGGCTTCGTCTTTGGGTGCCATCAACACCATGTTGGGAATACACCGCAGGTAGGCAATGTCATACATCCCCTGGTGCGTGGGACCGTCAGCCCCGACAATGCCAGCGCGATCGAGGCAGAAGAAGACGGGCAGATTTTGAATGCAAACGTCATGCACAATCTGATCAAACGCCCGTTGCAGGAAGGTGGAGTAGATCGTGGCGACGGGGCGCATCCCTTCACAGGCCAGCCCTGCCGCCAGGGTAACAGCGTGTTGCTCGGCAATGCCCACATCAATGTACTGGTCAGGTAGACGTTTTTGTAGAATGTCCAGCCCCGTGCCAGTCGCCATCGCCGCCGTAATCCCAATCACTTTGGGATTATTCGCCGCAATCTGGGTCAGCGTTTCGCCAAACACTTTGGAATAGCTGGGGGGTTTCGGTTTGCTGGAGGGAATTGCTTTCCCCGTCGCCAGGTTGAACGGATTCTGAGCATGGTAGCCAACCTGATCCTGCTCTGCCACTTCGTACCCTTTGCCCTTCGTGGTCGCCACGTGTACCAGAACGGGGCCAGGAGTTTTGTGCGCTTGTTGGAAAGTGGCGATCAGTTCTTCCAGGTTGTGCCCGTCGATCGGCCCCATGTAGGTGAAGCCGAGTTCTTCAAACACTGCCCCCACTTTGGGCACCGCTAACCGCTTCATGCCTTCCTTAATACGGTTGAGATCCGGTGTTAAGGTTTCGCCCACAAAGGGTAAATGTTTGAACTGCTCTTCCAGATTGTCCGTCAGGAATTGCACGGGCGGACTGAGGCGGAGTTTGTTGAGATAGCGGGGAATCGCCCCGACGTTGGGCGAAATCGACATTTCGTTGTCATTCAGGACGACGAGCAAGTTCGTTTTGGGCAAGTGTCCTGCATGGTTAATGGCTTCCAGCGCCATGCCACCCGTGAGCGCCCCGTCCCCGATCACGGCGGCGACTTTGAATTTTTCGTTCTGGCGATCGCGCGCCAGAGCCATCCCCAACGCAGCTGAAATACTGGTGGAGGCGTGACCCGCTCCGAAGTGATCAAACTTACTTTCGCAGCGCTTGAGATAGCCGGCAATGCCATCTTTTTGCCGCAGGGTGTGGAAGCGATCGTAGCGTCCGGTCAGGAGTTTATGCGGGTATGCCTGATGTCCGACATCCCAAACCACCTTATCGTGATCCAGATCCATGGTGTAATAGAGGGCGATCGTCAATTCCACAACCCCTAACCCCGGCCCCAAATGTCCCCCCGTCGCGGCCACGGTTTCGAGATGCTTCTCTCGAATTTGGCGGGCGATCTGTTGCAGCTGGTAGGTGGACAAGCCGTGTAACTGGTTAGGGTGGGTCAGTTCACTTAAATGCATACCCGGACATCCTCGGTGTATCAGTGAATTCATCACTTATCACTGTAGTAGATTAATGGCTGTGAATTCGGGTAACGAATGAGCTTTTTCAGTATCATTTGTGCAGCAAAAATTTGTATTTCTTGATGAAAAAAACGTTGAGCGGTATTCATGCTCGCCTGACTCCTGACTGCTACCCCCTTTCCTTCCTCCCATTGGCACTAATATACTTCACGCACCAAAACCGCCCTCACCCCCGCCCCCTCTCCCAAAATGGGCGAGGGGAGAAAGACTGGATTAGTGCC
>JAIXVO010000778.1 GCA_027482985.1 Cyanobacteriota bacterium | reverse complement strand
TGCAAGGCGCGAATCTGGTCTAACGAAATTTGATCGTTCCGATACACCTGGATCTCTTGGGCAATGGAAAACTCTGCCCCCAATTCGCCGAGGTACTGGACGAGGTTGTAGGTAAAACTGTCGTAGTTATCGATGACAAGGATCAAGGTGGGATACCGGGGGGTTGGAGGTTGGGGGTTGGGGCGATCGCCACGGCTGGTGGTTATCCCAAAGTTTGGGTGAGGGCCCAGAGTTTGAGGCAGAGTTTGGGCAGGATCAGCGATCCGGCAACGCCGACGGAGGCGATCGCGGAGATCAGGACAGCGGCGGCGGCACAATCCTTCGCAATTTTGGCAAGCTCATGATAAGTCTGCTTAACGGTCAAATCAACCACTGATTCGATCGCGGTGTTCAGTAACTCCATCGTCAAGACCGCTCCTACCGTGAGTCCCACGACTGCCATTTCCACCCCTGACAATTGGAGAAAAACGCCTGCACTCACAGCCAGCGTGCCAACAATCACATGAATTCGGAAGTTCCGTTGGGTTTGAAAGGCATAACTCACCCCTGCCCAGGCATATTTAAAGCTAATAAAGAGGCTGGGAGCCACGCGCCAGGCCAGATCTCGGTTTGCTTTGCCGGCCTGAATGGCTTTGCCATTAGCAGATTCAGGGTCAGGCGTTTCAAGTTCAGAGGGCATAGGGTGCAAAACGGTACGAACAATTCGGTGGTGGAGCCGGGAAGGCGGTTTAAGCAGCATCGAGGTCTACCGATCTGAGCTGCCCTGAGCATGCCCACAGGCTAGCAAGAATTCTAACCGCCTGCGATGGAAACACCAACCGTACTCAACAAGGCTTTTTGCTGGGTCAGCATGGCCGCGAGACTCTCGTCATCGGGATGATCCCACCCCAGCAGATGCAACAGTCCATGACTGGCTAACCAAACTAATTCACTGGACAGGTCGTGCCCCTGCGCGATCGCTTGCGTGTGGGCGGTGTCTACCGAAATCACAATATCCCCCAGGTAAAGCGGTTCTGTGGCCACCTCAGCCGCCTCGGGGCTATCCACTTCCAATGCCGCAAACGCCAGCACATCCGTCGGTTTGTCCTGTTGCCGATATTGGGCGTTGAGGGTTTGGATTTCGCGATCGCTGGTCAACCGCAAGCTTAGTTCATAAGCGTGCAAGGGAGAAAGATCCGGCTGGAGTTGTTCCATCCAGGTTTGAAACCAGTCTGACCACTGTTGATCTGAGATTGGAGGGGGCGCGATCGCGATCGCCGTTGGGTCGCGATCGACGTAGCAATCCTGCACACAAACTTCGACCTGAATGCCCATCGTCATCGCTCTACCGCGTCAAGTAGGCCAAGCCCACGAACAAACCGACCAAGCCCGCTGTGGTCAAGAAAAAGTGCTGCAAGGATTTCCCCCGCTTCCGCACCATATTGCGCATCGCTAGCTTGACGTAACTGGGTTTCGGTTCCGTTGGGGTGGCTGAGTCGGCGGTTAGAGAAGACTCAATCACTGGAGTTGGGGCGATCGCAGCAGGATCAATAGCAGATAAATTTTCAGGTTCCATAGCGGCGCGTTCCCTGGAGGACTTTAACTAATGTAACAAAAAGGGCGGTGATTCCTCTTAGGAGATTTCTAGAAGAAATTTTACCTGCTGGTTTCGACTGCGCTCAACCAGCTAGCCATTGTGCCCTGAGCGTAGCCGAAGGGCACCATCGCAGAAGGGTAGATTCTTTCTCGGAAATCGCCTTAAGTCTCTACCAGTTGCACTTCTTGCCGCAGGTACGCCTGAATGAAGGGATCGAGATCCCCATTCATGACATCGGTGATGGCGGTCGTTTCAGCGCTGGTCCGGAGATCCTTCACCATTTGGTAGGGATGGAAGACGTAGTTGCGAATCTGGTTGCCCCAGGAAGCTTCCACCATATCGCCGCGAATGTCGGCAATTTCCTTCGCTTTTTGCTCTTGGGCGATGATCAGCAATTTGGCTTTCAGGATGGCCAAAGCTTTTTCTTTGTTTTGCAACTGCGATCGCTCTTCTGTACAGCGCACCGCTAACCCCGTTGGGACATGCAAAATGCGGACTGCCGTCTCCACTTTGTTGACGTTTTGCCCGCCTTTGCCACCTGCCCGTGAGGTGGTAATTTCCAAGTCCTTTTCGGGAATCTCCAGTTGCACACTATTGTCAATCAGCGGCATCACTTCCACGCCAGCAAAACTGGTTTGCCGCTTGCCATTCGCGTTAAACGGCGAAATCCGCACCAGTCGATGGGTGCCCTTCTCCGAGCGCAGGTAGCCGTAAGCATAACGGCCTTCAATTTCCAGCGTCACCGACTTAATGCCCGCTTCGTCCCCTTCCGAAATTTCTGCTAAATGCACTTGATAGCGGTGATCTTCTGCCCAGCGGGTATACATCCGCAGCAACATTTCGGCCCAATCTTGGGCATCCGTACCGCCAGCCCCCGCATTGATCGTCAAAACCGCCCCTTTCTGGTCATAAGTACCCGACAAAAGTTGCTGTAATTCCCATTGATCGAGATCTTTGGTCAATTGCGTGATGTTGGTGGCGGCTTCTTCCAGGAGGGTGGCATCGTGCTCCAGTTCCAACAGTTCCAGCACCGCTCTAGCATCTTCCAGGTGCGATCGCCAGGTCGCCAACTGCTCCAAATGAGACTTCAAATCGTTCAACTCTTGCAATGTTTGTTGCGCCGTCGTCTGGTCGTCCCAAAAGTCCGGTTGCGCTGCCAATTGCTCTAAATCTTGAATTCTGGCTGTTAAAGCAGGTACGTCAAAGATAGTCCTGAGCTTTGCCCAGGCGATCGCTTAACACTTCCACATCCCGCTTAATCTCTACCGTGTCGATCATCATGATTGTCTTGTTCTGCCACTGTGGATTCACAATCTATTGTTTATCTTAGCGGCTGTCAATTGGGGAGGGAGATGAGGGAGCGGGAGGGAGGAAGGGAGCAGGAGTCAGGGAGGCGATTGTAGAGACGTGCCGCTGGTACGGCTAAAACAGGAGGATGTGGCCTTAGCGGTAGGTGGAAGCAGGGATGGGGATAAGTTGAGCCATAACGAAAACGCTGCGAACCGGGGGGGGATCACAGCGTTTTGAGGAATGAATCGGGCGATCGCGCTCAATCTCTCAGCAAACTAATCGCGGCTGTTGAGGGCGATCAGTAAGCGCAGGATGAACACGAACAGGTTGATGTAGGTGAGATACATCGACAGGGCGGCGGGCAGATATTGGTCATCCCGGTAGGAACGGGGCAAGACGAAGAAATCGACGACAGCTGCACCGACAAACAACAACACGCCAATCCCCGAAATCGCAACTTCCAGGAAGGTGGGTGTGAAGATGCCAAACACGGCAAACAACAGTTGGGCAAGCAACACGACGACCAGAGCAATGAGGCCCAGTTGAACGGTTTTTGCCAGCGCCATCCCGTCTTTTTCGGACAGATTAGAGCCAATTTGACGACCTGCAATGAAGGTTACACCGCAACCCAGGGCAGCAAAGCCAATGCCTTGCACCCCAACGCCCGGAGTTCTTAAGGCCACAAAAATCAGTCCCGTCAGGGTATAACCCACCAATAAACTGTAGGTGGCCAGCAGCGGCAGGGCAACGCCCTTATTCCCCTTCTCTGCGACATTCATCGAGACGAAGAACAGAATCAGAGAGGCGATCGCCGCCACCCAAGTCGTGAGCCGGAAAATACCGGGGTAGTTTTCTAGCACCCCCATGCCGCCATAGATGCCCAACGCTGTGAGCAGCAGACCGCCACCCACAAATGGCAACGCATTAGAAATAACATTTGGCCCAATAATGGCCTGATTCTTAGCCTCGCTCACCGCTTGGCGGAAGTTACTGGTATTACTCACGGGAATCCTCCCCAAAACATCAGAAATCAAGTTCTGAGCCTATTTTGGCGCAAATTGGGGGGAAGGGGGAAGGAAGATGGGGAGGAGGGAGAGGAAGGAAGGGGAAGGGAGGGAGAGGGAGGAGACAGAAGTCAGGAGTCAGAAGGAAGTCCGATGGTAGAGACGTGCCGCTGGCACGTCTAAGGCCAAGGAACCGAGAAGAGGAAAGCCCGATGATAGAGACGTGCCGCTGGTACGTCTGAAATGGAGGACGCGGCAATGGAAACGAAGATGAGAGGACGGTAAAGTCGTGCCGCTGGTATCTCCCAGGCGGAAGGCAAAGGGAGATCACTGGAAAACATCAAATTTGGCAAGATTGGCCATGTTGGGCGATCGCCCAACCCCTCGGTTCGACCGCTCTTCCTTCCTTTCCCTCCCTCTCCCTTCTTTCTCCTCCCTTCCTCTCCCTCCTGACTCCCCTACTCTTCCAGCTTCCCTTCTTCCTGCTGCGGAAACGCGATCGCGGGATTAAAGGGCACCGCATTGGTTGGGGTGTCGGTCTTGTTGGTGGGTTGGGTCATTTGCGTCCAGCTTTGAGCCAGGTTCACAAAATCTGACGGGATCATGATGATGGTGGTTGTATTATTTTCAGCACCGATTTCGGTCAACATTTGC
>JAIXVO010000819.1 GCA_027482985.1 Cyanobacteriota bacterium | reverse complement strand
CCTTCTCCACAGGGAGAAGGGAGCTAAAACTCTTGTTCCCTCTCCTTTTGGGAGAGGGTTAGGGTGAGGGCGGATCGGGTGGCTTCATCCCGGAATTCAGCAACGCCTGCTTAAAATTGAGAAACCATCCGCGATCGCTCACTTGGTTGACCAATGACTGAACTCACGTTGACTGAAAGTAAATTGAAGGATTTGTTGAAAGTTGCCCTCACCGAAGTCCTCCAAGAGCAGCGAGAATTGTTTGCCGAAGTAGTGCTGGAGGGTTTGGAAGATGTTGCGCTGGCGGAAGCAATCAAGGAAGGGGTAGAGACTGAACCTGTGAGCCGAAGCACCATCTTTGAGATGCTTCAAACTGGTCCACCTCAAAACCAACCATGAATGTTGAATTTCGGAAGAGTTTTGAGAAGGATCTCCGGAAGCTGGGGGACGCTGAGGTGTTAGCCAAAGTTCAGCAGGTGATTGAGGCCGTAGAAATTGCAGCTGACTTGAGTGACTTAAACAACTTGAAAAAGCTTGAATCTGAGGAGGATTGTTACCGAATCAGGATCGGCGATCACAGAATTGGAATAACTGCGAATGGCGACATCGTTACCTTTGTAAGAGTATTACATCGGAAAGAAATTTACCGATATTTTCCTTGCCCCGATCGCCCTACTCCAGAATGGCTTTTAAGCCTGTGACGAAGCGTTGGATCCCTTCCAGGGCAGTGTCTTGCGGGAGGGCAGCGTAGGCGACCCGGAGATAGCAGCCGGGGATGCCGAAAGTGGTGCCGGGGAGGGCAGCGACGTGGTGTTCTTGCACTAAGCGCTCGATCAGGCGCATAGGGTCAAGATCGGAATGCAGTTTGAGCAGGAAGTAGAAGGCTCCGGTGGCGGGGGGAATGGTGCAGAGGTGGCTGATTTGACTGAGGTGGGAGAGCATTTGCTGGCGGACTGCCGCGATCGCCCCCAAATGTGACTGGCAATAGCTTCTACCCGTTTGTAACGCACCCAGGGCGGCATATTGCGAAATCACCGCAGGACAAATGACATTCGTATCCTGAATTTTCATGATCGGCAGCATGAGGTGCTGGGGAATCACCATGTAGCCGATGCGCCAACTGGCAAAGCCGTAGGCCTTGGAGAGACTGAAAAGGGAAATGGTGTGGTCGGCTCCAGGGTCGATGCTGCCGGGGGAAAAATGGGTCGCGCCGTCGTAGGTGAAGTACTCGTAAGCCTCATCATGAATGTGATAAATGCCCCGATCGCGACAGAGTTCGTTCACTTCCCGCAGCACTGCCGCCGGGTAAACCGCGCCCGTGGGGTTGTTGGGGGAAATGGTGACGATCGCCCGTGTGCGATCGCTCATCGCCTCCCGCATGGCATCCAGTTGCAACTGATAGTTTTCATCTGTGGGGACGAGCACCGCCCGACACCCCGCGATCGCGATCGCCATTTCGTGATTGAAGTAGTACGGCACCTGCAAAATCACTTCATCACCGGGATGCGTGATCGCCAATATCGCATTCAGGAAGCCCATATTGCTGCCTGCCGTGACGACAATTTCCCGCCCCAGTAAATTGATCTGGTTATCCGTTTGTAGTTTGGCGGCGATCGCGTCTAGCAACGCTGGAATGCCTTGCAGGGATTGATACTTGTGATTGTGGGGCTGGGCCAGAAACTCAGAAATTTGGGCGATCGCCGCTGCTGGCGGTGGATAGAACACCACGCCTTGACCGAGGGAAATGGTGCCGGGATGCTGCCGAATCAGTTCTCCCACCATGGGAATCACGGGGGATTGGACGGCATCCATGCGAGTTGAGTGACTGATCATCGCGGTTTAACGTTAATTTTGCGACGGTAACTATATTGACCATATACACTCACCAGGTAGGGCATCACATAGGTCAATAAGACAGAGATCCAACGCTCGGTGGTCATTTCGCCCCGCCAAAAGGCTCCGCCATGATTGATACAAAACAACAGCGAACCGACGACCAGCGCTGTTCTCAACCCCGTCGGGATAAAGTCGCGATCGCCTAAACTGACCAGATAGCCCCACACGTCTTTCATCATAGTTGTGTTATGCCCACTCAACACCTGTCCCTGAATTCACTCTGGAACGCTGTCCCACCTTCTCAGCATACCTTTCAACCGGATACCCTTGCTGCTATTCCCGCCACAGCCCAGCGTTACCTGCGGCACGCGATCGCCCCTGGCACCCAACTCGCCACTGCCGTCCGGCTCAAAATGCACGGAGAAATGAAGCTGAAAACCTGGCAACCGTTTACAGCGGAGCAAGTGATTACCACCCATCAAGGCATGATTTGGCAAGCTGCGGTGCGGCTGAATGGCTTACCCGTCTATGGCAGCGATCGCCTAGTCAATGGTGCTGGCTCGATGAGTTGGAAGTTGTTCGGGTTGCTGCCAATGGTGACAGCCAGTGGCGCTGACATTACGCGATCGGCGGTGGGACGTGTGCAGGCAGAATCCATCTGGTTACCGTCGCTGTTCTGTCAGGCAGGCGTTTCCTGGCAGGAATCGGCAGCGGGATTACAGGCCAATTTTACGAGTTACGATCGCCCCACTCAACTCACCCTCACGACGACCACGACGGGTCAACTGCAAGCCGTCAGCCTGCAACGCTGGGGCAATCCCACCAACCGCGACTTTCAACTCCTCCCCTTTGGCGGCATGATCGAAGCCGAAAAGACTTTTGATGGCTACACCATCCCCACGCAAGTCCGGATTGGCTGGGATTACGGCAGCGATCGCTTTGAGCCAGAAGGCGAGTTCTTTCGTGCGATCGTCGATCATGTCAGCTTTCGGTGATTGGATCGCCCGTTGCCCTCTGCCTTCTGGCCCTCTGCCCGTTGCCCTCTCTAGCCTTGCCGCAATTTCTCCAGAACAGACCGATCCTCTAGGGTCGAGGTGTCACCAGAGACTTCTTCGCCAGCAGCCAGCGATCGCAGTAGACGGCGCATGATTTTGCCTGATCGCGTTTTGGGCAGCGCATCGGCAAAGCGAATCTCACCGGGACGGGCGATCGCGCCAATCTCGCCGACCACGTGTTGCTTCAACTCGTTCTTCAGGTCTTCGCTGGCCACCGCATTGCCTTCCAGCGTGACAAACGCGATAATGTCCTGCCCTTTCAGGTCATCCGGTTTGCCGACGACTGCCGCCTCTGCCACAGCTGGATGAGACACCAGCGCCGACTCAATTTCCATCGTCCCGAGGCGATGTCCCGCCACATTAATCACATCATCCACCCGTCCCATCACCCAGTAATAGCCATCCTGGTCGCAGCGGGCACCATCCCCAGCAAAATAGAGGTAATGTCCATCCTTGGGGGGAATGTGTTCCCAGTAAGTGCGGCGGAAGCGATCGGGATCGCCATAGACCGTCCGCATCATGCTGGGCCAGGGATGGGTTACCGCCAAATAGCCGCCCTCATTGGCCGGCACCGGGTTGCCATCCAGATCCACAATTGCCGTCAGAATACCGGGGAAGGGCAGCGTTGCCGATCCCGGCTTGGTTGGAATTGCGCCCGGTAAAGCGGTAATCATAATGCCGCCAGTTTCCGTTTGCCACCAGGTATCTACAACGGGGCAGCGTTCGCCGCCAATCACCTTGTAGTACCACATCCAGGCTTCCGGGTTGATGGGTTCGCCGACGGTGCCCAGCAAGCGCAGGGACGAGAGATTGCGGGCGTTGGGCAAATGTTCGCCCATCTTGATGAAAGCGCGAATCGCCGTCGGTGCCGTGTAGAAGATGTTCACGCCATACTTCTCGATCACATCCCAAAAGCAACCAGGATTGGAAGCACGGGGTGCCCCTTCATACATCAGCGTGGTTGCGCCATTGGACAGCGGCCCATAAACAATGTAGCTATGTCCTGTAATCCAGCCCACATCGGCAGTACACCAGTAGACATCGGTGTCCTTCAGGTCAAAAATCCATTTGGTGGTCATGTGGGTATAGAGGTTGTAGCCGCCCGTCGTATGCACCACCCCTTTCGGCTTCCCGGTACTGCCGGACGTGTAGAGGATGAACAGCATATCTTCGCTGTCCATCGGTTCCGCCGCACACTCTGCCGAAGCACCCTGCTGTAAGTCGTGCCACCAATGATCGCGCCCCGGCTCCATCGTCACTTTTTGCTGGGTGCGTTGAACCACCAACACATTTTCGACACTTGGTGCGCCATTGTTCGCCAGCGCTTTATCGACTTGCTCCTTCAACGGCACGATCGCATCTTTACGCCATCCGCCATCCGCTGTCACCACTACCTTCGCTGCGGCATCCACCAGGCGATCGCGCAATGCTTCCGCACTAAAGCCCCCAAACACGACCGAATGTGGAGCCCCAATCCGGGCACAGGCCAGCATCGCGATCGCGGCTTCGGGAATCATCGGCATGTAGATCCCGACGCGATCGCCCTTCTGGACACCCAGTTGCTTCAATACATTGGCAAATTGGCAGACTTCTCGATGCAATTGAGCATAGGTCAGCGTGCGCGAATCACCCGGTTCCCCTTCCCAAATCAGAGCCGCTTTATTCCGCCGCCACGTGTCCAAATGCCGATCTAAACAGTTGTAGGAAATATTGATTTTGCGATTGACAAACCATTGCACAAAGGGCGGTTGCCAATCCATCACCGTCTCCCACGGCTGAAACCAGTGCAGTTCTTGGGCTGCTAACTCCGCCCAAAATGCTTGCGGATCGGCTTTGGCTTTGTCATAAAGCTGTTGATACTCGTCCAGGCTTTTAATTTGAGCCTGTTGAGCAAACTCCGCAGGCGGTGGAAATAAACGGTCTTCATGCAGGATGGATTCAATCGTCGGCTGAGACATCGGTTTATCAAAAAGAGTTGAACTGAGCAATCTCTGATTCTAGAGCCGCAGCATCGCGATCGCGCATTGTTGATAAGAGATTTTAGATTTCTTGAGATCTTTGAGGCGGTTCAAGGGTGATTCCAGCGGAACGACCAGCCAAGCGCACTATCACATCACTTGCGTCAAACCGGAGGTGCCGCCTGATCCTTGCAGTCATCTGTTGTGGCAGGGGCAATCGCCGGTTCTTTACGCACGGGTTCGAAGGGGGGAAGTCTTTGGTCGCACGGAGATTTGGGTGATCCGTGATGCTGGGGCTGATCCAAGCTACGCGCGCCAGCGATCGCAATTCACTCAATTTTTAGCCAACAAGCGATCGACGGTGGCTTGCTGCTGTTGCGCTAAAGCAATGGTCTGAGCAACGCTGGCAGACAATGAGCGAATGTTTTCTGCCTGAGTTTGAGCCACTTCATGCTGAGATTGTACAAGGGCGCGCAGTTCCTTGGTGTCCTCTGCCATCTGCTCAATCGATCGCTCCACCCGGGTCACAGTATCGGTGAGGGCGCTAACCTGGACAGCCAGTTCATCAATTTTGTCACCCAGGTTGGCAATACTACGATCCAAATCGGCCATGCGCCTTTCCGCTCCTCTGTCTTGCTCAAATGCACTAGTCAACATGGCACCAGACAGTTCTGACTGACAACAGGCCCCACCATTGGCCCCGGATTATACTACACGTTCTCGATTCACGACCGATTCATCCTGGCTCAAGCGGTTGCGGCATCAGGGATAGAGTGACGTGGTATTGGAGGGGCGATCGCAGGAAAGTTGGCGCAGATTAATTCGTGACGCTGGCATGAATGCCGCTGATGCAGAGGGGCGATCGCAATTCACTCAATTTTTAGCCAACAAGCGATCGACAGTGGCTTGCTGTTGTTGCGCCAAGGAGATCAATTGAGCAACACTAACCGACAAAGACTGAATGTTTTGTGCTTGCAACTCTGATACCTGTCGATGCTCTCTAGTTTCCCCTTCCAAGCGAGTCACAGTATCGGTGAGGGCACTAACTTGGACAGCCAGTTCATCAATCTTGTCACCCAGGTTGGCAATACTACGATCTAAATCAGCCATGCGCCTTTCCGCTCCTCTGTTTTGCTCAAATGCACCAGTCAGCGCAGCGCCAGACCGTTCTGACTGACAACAGGCACCACCATTTGCCCCGGATTATACTACACGTTCTCGATTCACGGCCTACTCAGCCTGACTCCAGCGGTTGCGGCATCAGGGATAGAGTGACGTGGCATGGGAGGGGCGATCGCCGAAAGGTTGGCGCAGATTGATTGGTTACGCTGGCATGGATGTCTTTGATCAGAGGGGCGATCGCGATTCTCTCAATTTTTAGACAACAAGCGATCGACGGTGGCTTGCTGTTGTTGCGCCAGGATGATCAACTGCGCAATATTCTCGGCTTGCTGTTGGGCAACGGTGGACTGAGCCTGAACCACAGCGCGCAATTCTCTAGTTTCCTCTGAATTTTGTTCGATGGAACGCTCCACGCGGGTCACCGTATCGGTGAGGGCGCTAACTTGGACAGCCAGTTCATCAATCTTGTCACCCAGGTTGGCAATACTACGATCCAAATCGGTCATGTGCCTTTCCCCTCCTCAGTCTTGCTCAAATGCAACCAGCCAGCACAGTGCCAGACCGTTCTGACTGACAACAGGCACCACCATTTGCCCCGGATTATACTACACGTTCCCAATTCACGACCGATTCATCCTGGCTCAAGCTTTTGCTGAATCAGGGATAGGGGAACTGTTATTGCGAGGTTTCTAATCCTAGCTAGCCAGTCATTGGAGTGGAGAGGCAAGCGATCGCGGTGAGGCTGCAAAGCGCGATCGCGCATCGGGTCGGTTGGCTCAAATTCTGACACCCAACACCGAATCACCCCCCTGCCAACTCCATCCCCTCCCTCAATCGTCAATAACAGTTTTTCCCACACCTTCAGCAGCGTAGAACGCAACAAAGGTCAGATAGCATCTCCGCAACGTCAAGGTTACATTATGTAAGATGCGCCAAATTTCTCGATAAAACTCTATAGCGGGGATATCATGCGAAAAAATTCTTATGATTCACGCCTCTTCTCCGATATCATAAGAAAATTTGTTTAGGTAATGTCCGGCTTGGAACATTATCGAGAACGGAATCGATGTAACAAGTTGTTATGCTGCTTAGCCCTTGAACGGGAAGTCCATATAGATGCCAATGCTTTAACCTTGAGACTAAGCTG
>JAIXVO010000344.1 GCA_027482985.1 Cyanobacteriota bacterium | reverse complement strand
TCGGGTTGCAAGGCCTGCATGCGAGCAATGTAGTCATCCTGGTCAGCAGTGCTCCAGGGGGTCAGCAACATCGTTTGGATGGCGAGATGACCACGATAGCGCTGCCGGAATTGCTGTAAGCCCTGCCAGATGTCGGCAAATTGCACTCCGGCGACAGGGCGATTCACGCGCTGGTAGGTCGATCGCGTCACCGCATCCAGTTTGACCGCCACCTGATCCGCGATCGCCAGTTCTTCCTGCACCTCTGGCTGCATCAACAAACTGCCATTCGTCAACACCCCCACAGGTTTTTCAGTCAGCGTTTGAGTAATGCTGATGATTTCGCCCAGGTTGAGTGCCAGGGTGGGTTCGCCGCTGCCGCTGAGGGTGATCACATCCACCTCCCACGGAGCGAAGGCGTGTAGTTCTTCCAGAATTCGCAGGGTAGGGAGAAACAGTTGGCGATCGCGCGTTTTTTGCTGAATTTCGCCCAACTGGCAATACACACAGTCGAAGGAGCAGGTGGAGACAGCGCCAATCGGATCGATGCCTAAAGACAGGCCATACCGCCACGATCGCACTGGGCCATAGACTGCACAAAAGGTGTGATGGGTGATGCGATACAGATGCCCCTCCCGCCGCCTGGTGGTGTCAACAGCCAACTGCCATCCGGCTACAGGGGATGACAAATTGCCTTTTTATTGTCCCGGTTCGGCTGCATTTTGGGGGTAATCTGCAATGGTTCGCGATGAAATGTTGCAAATCTTGCGATCGCGCCTACGCCATCACCATCCCCCCATCCACATTCATCACCTGTCCGGTAATGTAGGCAGCAGCGGGATCGGCAGCTAAGAACCGAATCATGCCCGCAATTTCCTCCGGCTGGCCGTAGCGCCCCAGGGGAATGAACTTGAGAATCTCATCCGACTTCAAATCTGCCGTCATGTCAGTCGTAATGAAGCCCGGTGCCACGGCATTCACGGTGATACCCCGCGTGGCCAGCTCTTTGGCAACGGTTTTAGTAAACCCAATCACCCCGGCTTTAGCAGCACTGTAATTCGCCTGCCCCGGATTGCCCATTTGCCCGGCGACAGAAGTAATGTTCACAATCCGGCCCGACTTCTGTTTCAACATAATCTTGCTAACGGCGCGGGTACACAGAAACACCCCCGTCAGGTTGAGGTCAATTACGGCCTGCCAATCTTCCGGCTTCATCCGCAACAGGAGGGTGTCCCGCGTGATGCCCGCATTATTGACCAGCACATCAATCTGCCCCCATTTCTCCATCGCCGCATTGATCAGCGCATCCACCTGATCCGGTTTCGAAACATCACCGGGAACGGCGATCGCGGCTCCACCCATGGCAACAACCTCCGCCACCACCTGATCCGCTGCCGTCTGCGAACTGGCATAATTCACCACCACTTTCGCCCCTTCCGCCGCCAGTGCCAGTGCCGTCGCCCGCCCAATCCCCCGCGAAGCCCCCGTCACCACGGCAACCTTACCTTGTAGCCGCTGCAACCCTTCCGGCAATGCGTCCATAGCTCTCAACTCCCGCTCAAATCTCGCTTGCTGATCATACGGGAAAAGGGGAAGGGAGGGGAAGGGAGAACACTTTAGAGCCGTGCCGTTGGCACATCTAAGCAGGAGTCAGGAGAGAAACCTAATCGCGACGCGGATTGAGGGTGGGGCAACTTGACACTGCCTTCTATCTCCCTCTCCCTCCCTCTTTTCAAAACTTAACAACGAACACGCTGAATCCTTTGCATACTGGGCATCATCAGCTGAAATTGCAAGTTTTCCCGGAGAGGGTGGACGATGGGTAAGCCTCGGAGGGATGTGGAGCCAGGTCGGAGTTTTCCGTTAGGGGCAACGGTGTATCCGGATGGTGTGAACTTTAGCCTTTATTCCAAAAGTGGGGAAGCGGTTGAACTGTTGTTGTTCGATGCAGCGGATGACCCGAAGCCGAGTCGGGTGATTGCGCTGGATCCTAAGATAAATCGCACCTTTTACTACTGGCACGTGTTTGTGGTCGGGTTGCAAGCGGGACAGGTCTACGCCTATCGGGTGTATGGGCCGTTTGCGCCAGAGAAGGGGCAGCGGTTTGATGGGCAAAAAGTGTTGCTCGATCCGTATGCCAAAGTGGTGGTGGGCTGGGAGCATTACAGTCGGGAGGCGGCGATTCTACCGGGAGATAACTGCCCCCAGGCGTTGCGCAGTGTGGTGTTTGACCCCAACACCTACGACTGGGAGGGGGATATTCCCCTGTGCATTCCTTATGCCAAGTCGGTGATTTATGAGATGCATGTGGCGGGTTTCACGCGGAATCCCAATTCGGGCGTGGCGGAGGCCAAACGCGGGACGTATGCGGGACTGATGGAAAAAATTCCATATCTGCAACAGTTGGGCATTACGGCAGTGGAGTTAATGCCGATCCACGAGTTTGATGAGCAGGATGCCCGCCCTGGCCTTCAGAACTACTGGGGCTACAGTACGCTGGCCTTCTTTGCGCCCCACCGCGCCTATAGTGCCGCTAAAGATCCATTAGGGCCCGTGAATGAGTTTCGCGACATGGTGAAGGCGTTTCACCAGGCGGGGATTGAGGTGATTCTGGATGTGGTGTTTAACCATACGGCAGAGGGCAACCATGAAGGGCCGACGCTGTGTTTTAAGGGGATTGAGAATCGGGCGTATTACATCCTGGAGAAAAATCCGGCACTCTACAGCAATTACAGTGGCTGCGGCAATACGGTGAAGGCGAATCATGAAGTGGTGACGCGGTTGATTCTGGACTGCCTGCGGTACTGGGTGGATGTGATGCATGTGGATGGGTTCCGCTTTGACCTCGCCTCTTCCCTGTCGCGGGGCAAAACGGGGCACCCAATGGAAGATCCGCCGTTGCTCTGGTCGATTGAGTCCGATCCGGTGCTGGCGGGCATCAAGCTTATTGCGGAAGCCTGGGATGCGGGGGGACTGTATCAGGTGGGGTCGTTTATTGGCGATCGCTTTGCGGAGTGGAATGGCCCTTTTCGGGATGACATTCGCCGCTTTGTGAAGGGCGATCCGGGGCTGGTGGATGAGTTGGCTTCCCGCATTTTGGGCAGTCCTGATATTTACACCGAGCCGAACTGGGAACCGAATTTCAGCATTAACTTTATTACCTGTCACGATGGGTTTACGTTGCACGATCTGGTGTCCTACAACCAGAAGTACAACGAGGACAACGGGGAACAGAGCCGGGATGGGGCGAATGATAACTACAGTTGGAATTGTGGCGCGGAGGGCAAGACGACTGATCCGGTGGTCTTAGCGTTACGGCAGCAGCAGATGAAAAATTTGCTGACGGTGTTGCTGATGTCGCAAGGCACGCCGATGTTGCTGATGGGAGATGAGGTACAGCGATCGCAACAGGGGAATAACAACGCCTACTGCCAGAACAATGAAATTAGCTGGTTTGACTGGAGTTTAGTGGCGCAACACACCGACCAACGCCGCTTTGTGACGGGGCTGATTCAGCTGGTGCAGTCGTTGCAGTTATTTCAACACGAAGCGATGTTGGATGTGCTGGATGTGAGTCCTACCAAACCGTTTAGTGGGCAGCAGCCTTATGTCGTGTGGCATGGGGTCAAACTGAACCAGCCGGATTGGAGCTACCACTCCCACAGCCTCGCCTTCAGTCTGCATCACCCGGATGCCCAGGAACAGCTTTACATTGTGTTTAACGCATTCTGGCAAGCCCTGCCGTTTGAATTGCCCAGCCTCAAACGGGGGTTGGCCTGGCATCGCCTGATCGATACCAGTTTGCCTGCGCCGGATGATTTTCAGCCGCAAGCAAGCGCCGTCCGGGTGAAAGGCTCCACTTATCTGGTGCGCGATCGCGCCTCCATTGTCCTGATGGCATTACCGACTCGCAAGTAGAGCGGAGTGCGGTGCGCGATCGCCCCTTGCCCTCGTGACGAATGTCATGCGTCGTTTTGACAAAATCCGCCTAAACTCTTAAAGACAGAATTTCGCTTGAGTCATACCCAATTTAAATGGCAAACGGGGCACATCAAATTTGCAGCGTCGGGGCGACTGGCTGTCACTGGCTTCAACTTAAGCAAAAAACGCTGACACGCAATGGTTTAAGCCCTCACCCCTTGTGTTCCCCTCTCCCAAAATGGGCGAGGGGAAAGAGTTCCGGCTCCCCTTCTCCCAAAATGGGAGAAGGGGGTGGGCTTCGACGTGAGCGCTCAGCCGAACGGGATGAGGGCGGACTGAAAGCCCTTTATAGCCGAAGTTCCAGCTTAAGTTGAAGCGCATGATGGCTGTTCGCCCCGACTCAATCTGCCGCGATCGCAATTGAATTCGGGATTAGAACCCTATAGACAAAGGTTATGAAACTGAGATTTGGGTGGGTTGGAATGGTCAGCCTAATCGCGGTGCAGGGGAGTGGCGCGCTCCCAGCGATCGCCCGTCATACCATTAGGGCATCAGTCCCCGTCCGTCCCCTATGGGTGGCACAAGTGCCCGATCCAAACCGGACGAGAGCGCCTGACCCCAATCGCGATCGCTTGATC
This sequence comes from Cyanobacteriota bacterium, assembly GCA_027482985.1. Lineage (GTDB taxonomy): Bacteria > Cyanobacteriota > Cyanobacteriia > Leptolyngbyales > Leptolyngbyaceae > JSC-12. Next base: position 5,734 of record JAIXVO010000344.1, on the reverse strand, counting down.
CAGCCGAGGCCCTTACCGACGCCAGTGCCAACGGTGCCCCCGGTGGTGCCGGAAAACCCAACGCCCACCCCAACGCCCACCCCAACGCCTGTGCCGGACACGGGCATCAAAATTCCGGTGCGAGTGATCGAAGTGACGGGCAGTACGATTTTCGCCCCGCAAGAGTTCGCGCCGATTACCCGCCCATTGGAAGGTCAGGATGCGACCCTAGAACAATTGCGGCAGGTGGCGGATGCGATTACGCAACTTTATCTGGATCGCGGCTATATTACCTCTCGTGCTGTGTTGGCGCAGCAAACGATCGAAAATGGGGTGGTGCGGATTCGGGTGATTGAAGGGGCGATCGAAGAGATTGTCGTGGAAGGTACCCGCCATGTCCGTCCGGCCTACGTTCGCAGCCGGATTGGGTTGGGGGCGCAAACACCCTTGAACCGGGAGGAGTTAGAAGATAGCCTGAGATTGCTCAAGGCCGATCCGTTGTTTACCAATGTGGAAGCCAGTTTGCGTCCCGGTAATCAGTTAGGCGGCAGTATTTTGATCGTCCGGGTGACAGAAGCGAAAAACCTGAGTGGCATCATCAGTGTGGATAATTTCTCGCCGCCCTCGGTTGGTTCGGTGCGGTTAGGGGCAGGGGCGTTGTACCGCAACCTGACGGGCTTTGGGGATGAACTCAGCTTCTCGTTCTACCACACGACCGCCTCCGGTGCCGATAATTTGGATTTGAGCTATCGCGTGCCCGTCAATCCCTTGAATGGGACGGTGCAATTTCGGTTTGCGCCCAACTGGAACCGGGTCATTGATCCAGCGTTTGCGGCTCTGGACATTCAAGGGCGATCGCAGCTCTATGATTTGAGTTTTCGGCAACCGCTGTTTCGCAATCCCCGGCGGGAATTTGCTCTGAGTACCGGGTTAACCATCCAGAATGGACAGACGTTTTTATTCGACAACATCCCGTTCCCGTTTGGGATTGGCCCCGATGCCGATGGCAATAGTCGGACGCGGGTACTCAAGTTTGGGCAGGATTACGTCAAACGCGATCCATTTGGAGCTTGGGCCGTACGATCGCAGTTTAACTTTGGGCTGGATATTTTCGATGCGACGGTGAATGAGTCGCCGATTCCTGATGGGCGCTTTTTTAGCTGGATTGGGCAGATTCAACGGGTGCAACGCCTGGGGAATAACCACTTGCTGATTTTGCAGGGCGATCTACAACTGACCCCAGACACCTTGCTGCCCTCTCAACAGTTTGTGATTGGGGGTGGGCAATCAATTCGCGGCTTCCGGCAAAATGCGCGATCGGGGGACAATGGCTTCCGGATCTCGGCAGAAGACCGGATTGCCTTAATTCGGGATGCAGGCGGGATTCCCACGCTGCAAGTTGCCCCCTTCATTGATTTCGGCAAAGTTTGGAATACCAGTGGCAACCCGAATCTGCAAGCAGAACAACGATTTCTCGCAGGGGCAGGCTTGGGCATTCTCTGGCAAGCTTACCCCGGCCTAAACATTCGCCTCGATTACGGTGCGCCGTTCTTAAGATTGCGCGATCGCGGTGACGACTTCCAGGATTACGGCTTTTACTTCAGCGTTGGTTACCAGTTTTAGCCAGATAGCAGGAGGGGCAGGTTTTTGCCGCTGCATCATGCCCTTGCACAAGCGCTGTGGCAAAACTTACCCCAAGGGTATTGAGTTTAATCTGTGTGCCTTACGAAACAGCGACAACAGGGGGATGAATGGCGGAAGGACGGCGATCGATGACTTGATCAATCAAGCCGTAATCCTTGGCTTCAACAGCCGACATGAAGAAATCCCGTTCGGTGTCTTCCTGAATCCGGCTCAGAGGTTGTCCGGTGTGGTCGGAGAGGAGTTCGTTCAGGCGTTGCTTGTGGTAGAGAATTTCTTTCGCCTGAATTTCGATATCGGTAGCCTGCCCTTGAGCGCCGCCTAAAGGTTGGTGGATCATGATCCGGGAGTGAGGCAGACTCATGCGTTTGCCTTTCGTCCCAGCACTCAGCAGGAAGGCTCCCATGCTGGCGGCCAGCCCTAGGCAAATGGTGCAGACATCGGGGCGAATTTGCTTCATGGTGTCAAAAATGCCCATACCAGCGGTCACAGAACCACCGGGCGAATTGACGTAGAGGTAAATATCTTTCTCTGGGTCTTCAGCATCTAGAAAGAGCAGTTGGGCCACGATTAAGTTGGCTAAATCGGAGTCCACTTGCTGTCCCAAGAACACAATCCGTTCTCGGAGGAGACGGGAGTAAATGTCAAAGGCGCGCTCGCCGCGACCAGACTGTTCAATTACGGTGGGAATCATGGAGCCTGTACCGATAGTTTTTTACATTCTACCGATTTGTTGAGGATGTTGACTCTGACACAGGAATCGGTAGTGTAGACGGTATATTTTTTCAGAAGCCTGTCTGCACTCTGCCCGAAAATCATGACCCATTCCCCTACCCCCGATCGCGATCCCAATCTGGAACCCCCTCCGCCGCGTCCTCGCCGTCGTTGGCAACGGGTGGCGCTCCCCGTCGGCCTGACTGTCTTAGCCGGGACAGGAGGGGCGGTCTGGTGGGGCTGGCGCTTCATTCACAACGAGTTACCCGGCATCGTGGCCGAGAACCTCAGTAAAACGATCAATCGTCCGGTGATCGTGGGCGACGTGCAGGGGATTACCTTCAACAGCCTGGTGATTGGAGAATCCACGATTCCGCCCACGGCTGAGGATACGGATCAGGCGACGGTCAAAGAAATTAAAGTCGGGTTTAATCTCTGGCAAACGCTGATGAGCCGCAAGCTGAAGCTGGACATCACTTTGAAGGATGCAGTGGTGTTTCTGGAGCAGCAAAAAGAAGGCTGGATTACGACGGAGTTCACCACGACGGACGAGGAAGGGCCGATCGAAATTGGCACCATTCGCGCCGAAAATGTGACGGCTAAATTGTTGGGACTGGGCACAGTCGGCGGCAAGCGGGCACCCGTGATCCTGGATCAACTCAACGGCAAAATTGATTTATTTGATGAAAATCAGCGGTTTGAGTTTGACCTGGCGGGGCGATCGCGCACCGGGGGGACCCTCAAGCTAGTGGGCGAAACGCGACTGCCGGATCAGGCGACCAATCTGCAAATTCAGGCGGAAAATTTCCTGGTTTCAGAAATCGATCGCCTGCTGAATCTGCCTTTCGATCTGGCGACAGGACGCACGGGCGGCAACTTGAATATCGAATTGCTGCCCAACATCAAACAACCGCCGATTAAGGGCACGGCGCAGTTTGAAGGGGTGACGATGGCGATTCCGGGGGTGCCGCGACCATTTACCAATGCCAAAGGGACGCTGCAATTCCGGGGGACGCAAATCTTACCGGAAAATGTGGTGGGCAGCTATGGCAAGGCGACAGCGACGGTAAATGGCGCGATCGACCTGGATAAAGGCTTTAATTTGACGGCAAAAGTCAATCCGATCAAACTGCCCGATCTGGTGGAAACCCTCAAGCTGACCACGCCTGTCCCGCTGGCTGGCACCGTAGTGGCGGATTTGCAGGTGACCGGAGGGATCGAAACCCCGATTTTGAGCGGGACGGCTAAAAATGTCGGCACTCTGACCGTTGATCGCATTCCCGTGAGCCAGTTCAGTACCGCCTTCAAGCTGGACACGCAAGCTGAAAAACTGGTGGTGCAGAGTCTCCAAATGACCCCAACGGCTGGCGGCACTGTCACCGGGGGCGGACAAATTGACCTGAGTGCCACCACTGCGGCAGGCGAACTGAATCCCGCGATCGCCTTCACCGTGAATGTGCAAAATGTGCCGGGAGACGCGATCGCCCGAACCTACAACGACGGCCACTCGCTGCCTGTCACCATTGGCGCGGTGAGTGCCGTGGCGCAAGTCTCCGGGACTGCCACCAACCCCGTCACCAACATCCGCTGGCAAGCCCCGAATGCCACCTATGCGGGCACGGGCGAAATTCAGATTGCCAACAATGCGATCGCCTTCCGCAATACCCAGTTCAATGTCGAAGGGGGGACGGCGACAGTGAATGCAGTGGCGCGAGACGGCAAATGGCAAGCGGCGATCGCGGGGTCACAAATTCCCCTACAGCCGTTCAACCCCGAGTTACGCGGCCTGTTTAGCGGTAACTTCACGGCCTCCGGTTCCCTAAACTCCTTCCAGCCTGCCGATATTCGCGCCCAAGGGAACGCCCGCTTCTCGGAAGGGGTATCCGTGCTGGATAGTCCCCTGACGGCGCAGGTGCAGTGGAATGGGCAAAGCCTGTTGATTCAGGATGCATCGGCGCAAGGGTTTAATGCGAATGGGGCGATCGCCCTCAAATTCAATGGCACGCCCACCGTCACGGCGATGGCTGTAAATGTGCGGCTGGCGGACTTCAATCTCCAGAACGCCAATGTCACCCTACCAGGGAACATTCCCTACTCCGGGCGGGTTGATTTCAACGGCAAAATTACGGGCACGCCCACCACGCCCCAAGCCAATGGCACCCTGGCGCTGAAAGACTTTGTGATCAACACTGTTGCCTTCGAGCCATACCTGTCTGGCAAGCTGCAATTCAACCAGGGCGTGCGGCTAGACTTACGGGGCGATCGCGATCGCATTGCGGCCACCTTGAATTCCCAATTTCAACCGGTTGCCTTTAATCTCCGGCGGGGCGAAGCCACTGCGATCGGGGAAACGCGCGGTGGCCTGTTGCTGGTGGATGTCAAAAACTTCCCCCTCGGTGTTGCTGCCCTTCCCGGCACTTCACCCGCCTTCACTCCGGGCGGCACCCTCACCGCGAATCTGGCAGTTGATGTGAATCGCCAAAGCGCGAATGGAACCTTCGCCATTGAGAAACCTGCGATCGGGAACTACCGCGTCGATCAGTTCAAGGGTCGGATCAACTTCGCGGAGGGCATTGCTACGCTCACAGAGGGCGTGCTGATCCGGCAACAACCAGTCGGGCAAAGCCCAACGACCGAGCAACGACCGCCCACCATCGTGCAACTGGCAGGCACCGCTAATCTGCTCGCTGCCGACCCCCAATTCAACGGGCAGATTAATGTCGTGCAGGGGAACGTGCAGGATGTCCTGGAAACCTTGCAGATTTTCAATCTCCTCGACGTTGCCAACCTCGGTCAACCGCGCAACTTTGGCACAGCGGCGCAACTGGAAACCGTCCCGATTGATGCCACTGCCGTCTCTATCCAAACGCAACTGCGCCGCCTGTCCGAAATTCTCGCTGCGCAACAAATTCAGCAGGCCAAACAGGATGCCGCGATTGTTCCCCCCCTGGAAGACTTGGAAGGGAATTTTACCGGCAAAATTAAGGTGGCAGGGTCGCTACGAACGGGGGTGCAAGCGGATTTTGATCTGCGGGGACAGAACTTTAAGTGGGGCAAATTCAACGCCAATGACGTGGTGGCGGTCGGCAAATTCCAAAACAATGAGTTAACCCTGCTGCCCTTACGGCTGCAAACGGGGGATGCGGTGATTGCCTTTGCGGGGACTGTCCTGGGCGAAACCCAATCCGGACAGATCCGCGTCGAGAATTATCCCGTGGAGCAGTTGGTGGATCTGCTGCAATCGCCGATTCCTCTGACGGGACGGGTGAACGCCACCGCCACGATTTCCGGCAGTGTGGTGAATCCAGAGGCGGTCGGTGAATATCGGCTGGTGAATGCTGAACTGAATGGGACGGCAGTCCAGCAGGTGCAAGGCTCCTTCACGCTAGCCAATGCCCGC
>JAIXVO010000074.1 GCA_027482985.1 Cyanobacteriota bacterium | reverse complement strand
TCCTGGTCGTTAGCCAGCAAAAACAGCAGCCGATTGCGAAAGGTGCGAAACTTGCCCGACTCGCCCGTGTTGTTAAAAATTTGCTCAATCAGCGCTGGCGGCCCGTCGGTAGAGCTGCCGATCTTCGCCTCGTTAAAGTCGATGATGCACAGAGCAATGGAACTGGGGTCATCGTCCACATCGTGGGCACCCTCAGGGCCAGTCACCAGCTGAAAAAACTTAGTGGCAAAGATAGTATCGCGCCGGGTGCGGAGTTCTTCTTTAGCCTCGGTGACACCGACCTGCTCTTTCTCCTCAGCAATGATTTTGTTAATCGAGGGTTCTTCCTTGAACCGGGCCACAGAGGTGATGGGGTCTACATCGAGATACCAGGCCACGCCGCTCAGCCGCTCTAAGGCGCGATCGACAAAGCTAATGTCTACCCCTGGGGTCAGCAGCGACAGGTTCAGCTCGGTGCGGCGAATGCCCGACGAGATGCCCTGGGTGAGGGAGTGCAGAAAAATGGTGCGGCCCACCCAGGTGGAAAAGGTTGGCTTGCCCGCACTGATCCATTCCTGGTCTTGCAGTTGGGCATGGGCCTCTCGGCCAGTGGGGTTGTAGATATCGGCTCCAATCGGCATTCGCATCAGGGGCCGCTGGAGTCGTGAGGTCAGGTCGCTGGTGATCTCTTCTTCTAGCCCCACCGGTAGGTGGTGGGGGTGAATCATTGGCATACGACTATCTTGGTGCTGCCATAGGTAACGCACTAGCCGGGCAAACAGGCGCAGGGCTCCCCGCGTGCGCTGAAACTCGGGGATAGAGGCAATCTTTTTGGTCAGCAGGTTAAACAGTTCAGGGTGGAAGGGGTAGCTGTTGGCGATCGCCCTAGCGTAGGTGGCATCTTTACAGCCATCGGGCAGATTCACCCGGCTTGCTCGAAAGGCCTGTAGATACTCCTCAGCGGCTTTCTCCGCCGCCTCGGCGCTGATGCTAGCAAACAGCCGCTGCCGCACAATGTTGTAGACCTCAATGTCGGTACTGGGGCTCAGCACCCGCTCCTGCCGGGCCGAGGCCCGAATCAGCTCCTGCTGAATCTCCGCTGTTTCCTTGGCAAAGGTGTCGGACTCCGAGGCTAGGGAATAGACGAAGACCAGGTTGTTACAGGAGGCCGCCTGATCCATTAGCGAGAACAAAAAGGCCACCACCTGCTCTGCCAGTGTGCTCTGCCCCACCGTTTTGGCCTTGGCCGCCCGCAGGTGACGAGCAATCTCATCCAGTATGATCAGCGTCGGCTCTTGGCCAATCAGGCGATCGATCACCGATGTGCCAGGACTAATGCGGTTTTCGTCTGCCCCCCGCAGCAGTTGGTAGCCGTCAATGCCGCCGATTTGGTAGGCAATTTCGCCCCATAGGGTGTAAGTTGTGATGCCCGTTTCTGGGTGGTACACCCCCGCTTCTGGGTCTAAATCTCGCCCATCCACCGCCGCCACCTGGATGGGGCGATCTGGAATTAGCGAAATATCGTCCACAAAGCGGTTGAGTCCATCGATCCGCCGCCCCTGCTTGGCCATATGCCATAGGGCAATCTCGTCGTGGGTTTTGCCGCCCCCAAAGCTGGTCTCTAGCCGAATGACTGGGGAGCCGATCAACCGCCCGGTCAACCGCCCAAAGACTTCGGTAATCAGGGTTTTCAAGCCATCGGTTGGAAAAGTGTTGGCCAGAAAAACCGCAGGCTGCTGGTAAATCTGGGGAGCCTTGCCCTCCACCACGGGCCGGAGCTTGGCTGCGAACAAATCGAGGGAGAGGTCACCAGAGCGAATCTCATCCCTAGGGACGCAAGTATCAAAGACAGATGGCAGCATGGGAAAAGGGCTTTGGCATTGAGCAATGGGAGTCAGCAATCTTATGGGGGGTTACGAGGTCAGGCTCCCTTATGAAGAATTCTCATCGAGATGGGCAACGTCAGCTTTTGGGGCAAATTCCTCGCCTTGCTCCTTAATTACATCGCTAAAGCTCAAAAGCCGGATCGGCCCGATGTAAGTGTTTACATTTTTTGCATACCGCCTTGTGAAGCAAAGAGAATTCTGTGAAGGGATTTGATCTCGGCTAAAGGGTGAGCTAGATGAGATGCTGGTCGAGGTTGAAACTGTACTCAATGGCATCGCCGGAGAAAAGTATGGTCATAGGCTATGGGGCGATCGCGCCTTTATCCAATCGTGTCTTCAAGGTCAGGCAATCTGGTCAATCTGGCATTCAAATTAGTTTGAGCCTTCTATTCCAAATCCTGTCCTATGAGACTGTCTTGTAAGACAGTCTTGTTGATTCACTGCCGACTGTTTGCCAAGCCTTCACAGTCGGAAGCTCCCCCCAATGGGTTGTGTAGCGCTGGGAGAAGTAGTCTGACCGCATCGACCAGGTGGGCTTCAGACCCAGTGCCCCAAACTTAACGGCATCGGGACTGAGCTTGCGGTTGAGGCTGTCCATAGCCTGCATGAGGCGATCGCGCTTCTCATTGTCCAGCGGGGCCGCAAACAAACTGCCCTGCACTTCTCCCACGGGGGTCAGTTCCGTGGCAATGACCTTGGCCTTCAGGTACTCGTAGCCCGGCGTAAAGGCCGCTTCAGCTAGCCTCATGGCCTCG
>JAIXVO010000576.1 GCA_027482985.1 Cyanobacteriota bacterium | reverse complement strand
CACGTCTCCTCCGGGGGATATCGCCCATCCCCTCCCAGGGTGCGTGATAGACCGATCGCCCTACGCTTCCCTGGTACGTGAATTCAGACGCGTCTGGAGTGCGTCGCTCATCGTGAGTAAATCGGCTTGGGCGATCGCGGTTTGGTCGCCAGTATCCAGCCATTTCAATTGGACGGTTTGCGTTTCGGCTTCAGTGTCGCCCAGGATCAGGCAAGCGGCGGCATGGCTGCGATCGGCGCGTTTGAATTGTTTGCCAAAAGCACTGCCGCTCATGTCCAATTCGACCGTAAACCCAGCCTGTCGCAAGGTTTGGGCTAGCACGAGGGCTTGCGCTTCGGCTGGTTCACCTTTGGAAACCATATAGAAGTCGATCGCGGGTTCGGGCAGACTTTGCAACTGTTGCAGCAAAATCACCAGCCGTTCCATGCCGATCGCCCAACCAACGGCGGGAGTGGCTGCACCGCCCAATTCTTGTACCAACCCGTCGTACCGACCGCCAGCACAGACAGTCGCTTGAGCGCCTAAATCTTGCGACTGGAGTTCAAAGACGGTGTGGGTGTAGTAGTCCAGACCGCGCACCAAGCGAGGATTGAGGGTGTAAGGAATGTTGAGGGCTGAGAGCAGGGATTGCACTTGCTCAAAGCGGGCTTGGGATTCGGGGCTGAGGTGATCCAGGATGCTGGGGGCCTGGTCGAGAATTTTTTGCGTCCCTTCGTCTTTGCTATCCAGGATGCGGAGGGGGTTGCGGGTGAGCCGATCTTGCGAATCGGCATCGAGTTTGTCTTTAAATGGGGTCAGGTAATCGATCAGGGCGGCGCGAAAGCGATCGCGATCGCTGGCATCCCCAATTGAGTTCAGGTTCAACTCCAGGGTTTTGAGTCCCAAAGTTTTCAAAATATCGGTCGCGATCGCGATCGCCTCCGCATCAGCCCGCGCCGAAGGACTGCCCAACACTTCTACGCCAATCTGATGAAATTGACGTTGGCGGCCAGCTTGCGGTCGTTCGTAGCGAAACATAGGGCCACAGTACCAGAGGCGTTGCACCCCGCCCTGAGTGCCCAAGCCGTGTTCGATGAACGATCGCACCACGCCTGCGGTGCCTTCTGGCCGGAGGGTGAGGGAGCGATCACCGCGATCTTTAAAGGTATACATCTCCTTGCCCACCACATCCGTCGCTTCGCCAATGCCGCGTTCAAATAGGGCAGTGGGTTCAAATGTGGGGGTACGAATTTCCTGGTAGGTCGCTTTGCCTAAAATGTCTCTGGCAACCGCTTCGACCTGTTGCCAATAGCGAATCTCCGCCGGCAGAATGTCCCGCGTTCCGCGTAATGCTTGAATTGCAGCCATGAACTCATCTCTACCAATGCGCTAACGTCACTCAACTGCCTGCGGGCAGCGTTTCCCAACTACCATAGCGATCGCCATAGTGGGTCAAAATTTGTTGAATCCGCTTCTGCGCCACGGCAGACAAATTCTCACCATGCTCAATCCAGAGACTATCGGTTTGGCTCTGGGCATAGTCAAACTCTTGCGAAGGTTGCGTCACTAACATCGTTTGGACCCCTTCCACCTGCCGCAGATGCGCCGCGACTTCCCGATAGACCGCCAACGGCAACCCAGCACAGCGAACTTGATATTTCAATGGGATTCTCCTATGCCGCTTGCGGCACTATGACTGCCATTCCCGTTACCATTAAGCGGCAGGGGACAGCAATTGACGTTATCAATACAGACTTTGCCCCACTGCAATGCCCACCGCACCAGGGCAACCCGATTTTCGGTGGCGGTTTTCGTCAAAATATTACTGATATGGTTATCCACTGTGCGTTTGCTAATCTCGAGCTTTTCAGCGATTTCCTGGTTGGTTAAGCCAGCGGCTACAAGTTCAATCACCTGCAATTCCCGTTCGGAGAGAGCCCCCTGCAACTGAGATTCGCCACTAGCCATACTGTTTCCGTCTGTGTATATGTACTTATTGCCTAATTGTACGGGGTATCTCCCCAAAAAACGAGTAGTTACAGCGTTTGCTTGAGCGGGCGGCTCCGTCCATGGATGAGTTTTTGAACAGGAGAAAATCATTTGGCAGAAGCGATGACAAAACCCGGAATCAGTGTGTGGCAATTGAAACCCTGGTGGTGCCAACCGTGGTCGATTTTGCTGACGGGCACCAGTCTGATCGGAGGCAGTTGGCTCCTAGGTCATCGCTTCTGGCTGACTGGTTTGATTGCGGTGCCCGTGTTGACCTGGATGATCTTTTTCTTGCTGGTATATCCTCAATTGTTCCGGCAAGCTCAGGCGCAGCAGCAACTCGACCTGGAAGCGATCGCCCCCAACCGCGATCGGCCCACCGCTACCGATGACGCTTAAGCAACTCCGCTTTACTGCCCTTGCTGCGTCCCATGCTTGTTTCGACTAGGAGTTCAAAATTTATGCTGGACACCCATCCAGAAATCGACGTTGCCCCCTTTATCGACCATGCCTTGCTCGTGCCCACCGCTACCCCAGAACAGGTCGAGCAATGGTGTGATGAAGCCGATCGCTTCAATTTTGCCGCCGTTTGTCTGCATCCCTGCTATGTCAAGCAGGCCGTTAATTTGCTGTATAACAAGCGCCCCCAAGTCTGTACGGTGATTGGCTTTCCCTACGGTGCCACGACTTCTGCCACTAAGCTGTTTGAAGCCACCGAAGCCACCGAAAATGGCGCGACTGAATTAGATGTGGTGATCAATATCGGCTGGTTGAAAGCCGGCATGATGAACGAAGTGCATCGCGAGATTGCCGAAATTCGGGAAGCCACTGGACAAACCATCAAAGCCATCCTCGAACTCGGCTTATTAACCGCCGCCGAGAAAAAACTCGCCGCCGAACTGTGTATGGATGCCGGCGCCGCCTTCCTCAAAACCAGCACTGGCCTCTACAGTGGTGCCACCGTTGCCGATGTGCGTTTATTGAAGGAACTTTCCCGCGATCGCGTCGAAATTAAAGCCTCCGGTGGCATTCGGACGGCAGCACAGGCGATCGAACTCATTGTCGCCGGAGCCACGCGGATTGGCACCTCTCGCGGTCCCGAACTCATCCGCCGCCGCGCTAGGGTAGAGGAGGAAGCGGAGGTTGGGGGGTAGGGGTTGGGGATTGGGGGTTGGGGAGTGGGAGGCTATGGGCGATCAACATCATCTCTACGAATTGGCTCTCGGCAGGAGACATGCCAACGGCAACGTCTCTACAACGAACCTCGTTCCCCGGCAGGAGACGTGCCAACGGCACCGTCTCTACGAACCCTCCTTCATTATTCTTCCTCCTGACTCCTGACTCCTGACTCCTCCCTTCCTCTCTCTCCCTTGCCCTCCCTCTCTCTCCCTGCCCCTCCTTCCCCCTCCCCCATGTCCCGCACCTACAAAGCCACTGGAATCAACCTCAAAGCCATGCCGATGGGCGAATCCGATCGCCTGTTGACGATTCTGACGCGGGAGTATGGCTTGATTCAGGTGATGGCGATGGGGGCGCGGAAACATCATTCCAGTTTGGGGGGGCGGAGTGGTTTGTTTGTGGTGAATCAGTTGTTGATTGCGAAAGGCAAATCGCTGGATAAGCTGACTCAGGCGGAAACGCTGGAGTCTTACCCGAAGTTGGGGCGGGATTTGAAGAAGCTGACTGCGAGTCAATATTTGGCCGAGTTGTGTTTGTTTCAGGCGTTGAGTGAGCAACCGCAGGAAGCCTTGTTTGATTGGATGAATTACCACTTGCAGCAATTGGAGCGATCGCCCGACCATTGGGTGTTGCCCTACCTCACGTATGCCATTCTGCAACTGTTGACGTTAGAAGGAGTCGCGCCCCAACTCGCCCAATGTTGTGTAACGCGGGTGCCGTTGTCGCCGGATCTCGATACTCCCAATTGGCAGATTGGCTTTAGCGCTCCGGCGGGCGGAGTAGTCACGCTCGCGGCCTTACACCGGTTGCAACAACGACCCGATCCGCCCAAACCACAAGGGGCTGCGACCTCAGTGCAGGAACGACCGACCCCTTACCAACCTGGCACTGGCGCGCGCGGACGGCAACTCCATCGCGCGATTTCGGGCATGGAATTGGCACTCTTACAGGCGATCGCCCAACTCGATCTGGGGAGTCAACCGTTAGCGGAGGCCTTCGCGATCGTGCAACCACTGCAAGCCACTTTGGTAGATTGGCTGGCAGTCGAACGGTTGCTCCGCCAATATGCGCAGTATCATTTTGATCGACCGATTCGATCGGCAACCTTGATGGATGCCTGTTTTCCCGTTTCCCCTACCCCCGCGATCGCCCTGTCCGCCGAGAGTCACGAGTCATGATGCAATTGCCGAAGCCCGATCTGGAAGCGATGTTGATGTTAGCGACGGACTCTCTGGACTCTACCGCTGGAGAGAACGGCGTACCAGCAACAAACAACCAGGATGCGGATCTCAAGCCCCGCCAATCTTTGATACAATCCGCAACAGAACATAATCAATCAGGTGATGGGGCGCAAACGCCTGTCCTGTTCCCGGATGTCCATCGCGATGAGGAGAACGCTCTGCCCATGTTCCGCTCCGAGGAAGAAGCGTTTGAATTAAATGAAGACTTTTCAGGTGCTGCCCGCGCAGCTGCTCTGCAAGATCGGATTGTCGGTTCGGGCACATCTGATGAACCAGGGGGACAGTCCTTCTCCGACCCGGCTCAACGAGGCGGCAACCTACCCGAACCTGAACGGGGATTTTTACCAGTTCTGAAAAATCGCAACTTCCTGACGCTGTGGAGCGGCCAGGTTTTTTCGCAACTGGCAGATAAAGTTTATTTAGTCTTGATGATTGCCCTGATCGCCAATCGCTTTCAGTCGGAAGACCAGACCATCAGCGGTTGGGTATCTTCGATCATGATTGCCTTTACGATCCCAGCGGTTCTGTTTGGCTCGATCGCGGGCGTGTATGTCGATCGCTGGTCCAAGAAAACCGTCTTAGTCGTCACCAACCTGATGCGGGGCGGCTTGGTCTTCGCACTGCCGTTCTTGCTCTGGCTAACGAAAGGCTGGGCACCGTGGTCAGGTTTGCCCGTCGGGTTTTACGCCCTGTTAGGCATTACCTTTTTAGTCTCCACCCTGACCCAATTTTTTGCCCCAGCAGAACAATCGGCGATTCCGTTGATTGTGGAAAAACGCCATTTGCTGTCTGCCAATTCCCTCTACACAACCACGATGATGGCCTCGGTCATTATTGGCTTTGCGGTGGGTGAGCCGTTACTCGTTGCCGCCGATGCGATCGCCGCTCACCTGGGTCTGACTGCGGTGGGATTAGGGAAAGAAATTGTCGTCGCCAGCAGTTATGCGATCGCTGGCTTGATCCTGCTGTTGCTGCGAATGAACGAGAAAAATCCTAGCGTTGTCCCGGCAAATGGCGCTACCAGCACCCAGCCAGCATCAGAACCGCCCCATGTGTTTCAAGATATTCGCGATGGGTTGCGCTATTTGAGCCAACAGCATCGGGTGCGGGGTGCCATGTTGCAATTGGTGATCCTGTTCTCCGTGTTTGCCGCTTTAGCTGTGTTGTCAGTCCGACTGGCGGAAGTGATCCCCGAAATTAAAGCGTCCCAGTTTGGCTTTTTGCTGGCGGCAGGTGGTGTCGGGATGGCGATCGGAGCCGCCTTCGTGGGGCAATTTGGGCAGCGGTTCTCCCATGCCCAACTGGGCCTATACGGCTCGCTGGGGATGGCAAGTTCCCTATTTGGACTGGCACTGTTCTCCCAACATCTGCTCCCGGCTTTAGTCCTGATCGCAGCGCTGGGGGTCTTTTCTGCCGTGATTGGGGTGCCGATGCAAACCACCATTCAGGAAGAAACACCGGAAGATATGCGTGGCAAGGTGTTTGGCTTGCAGAATAATGCCATCAACATTGCCCTGAGTTTGCCCTTAGCCCTGGCAGGAGTGGCCGAAACATTGTTTGGGTTGAAGATTGTTTTTCTCGGTTTAGCGGGGTTGGCGATCGCAGGAGGGTGCCTAACCTGGTACACTTCTCGCACAGGCTTTACAAAGCGTTAAGGTTCTATGAATACTTTCACAGTTCCTTGAAGTAGTGCTAAAGTGAGCCGTCACTTGTCCCCAGTCACAAAACCGAATGCACGTTGCTTGGCTTGGAAAAAAATCTCCTTTTTGTGGCAATGTTACCTACAGCCGGGAAGTAACGACTGCCCTACAAGAGCTTGGGCACACCGTCAGTTTCTTCCACTTTGCGCAAGATGACCCCGTCCCTGATCACTGGCCAGAAGATCCCGGTGCTGCCGATGCGGTGCAAGAGATTTCCATCCCCTATTTCTTGAAAGCCCAGATTTACACCATTCCGACGCTGCAATCGCGCAAGATTTTATCGCAAGCCCTAGAAGAACTCCGCCCTGATGTGGTGCATGCATCTCTCACCCTCTCCCCCCTAGACTTTGCGCTACCGGAAATTTGCGGCGATTTAAACATTCCCCTGGTGGCGACCTTTCATCCCGCCTTCGATCGCGAACAACGTAACCTCAGTTCCACTACTCAATACCTCAGCTATCAACTGTATGCACCCTGTCTGGCGAAATACGATCGCGTCATTGTCTTTTCCAAGCTGCAACGGCGACTCTTGATCCGGCTGGGCGTGGCTCCTAGTCGCGTGGTGGTGATTCCGAATGGGGTTGATATTGAAAAATATTCTCCTGGCGACTCCAAGTTCAAAGCCGAAATGGGGGCTGAGCGCATTTTTCTCTACCAGGGACGCATTGCCCCAGAGAAAAACGTCGAATCGCTGCTGAAAGCCTGGAAACATGCGCGGATGGAGCCGAACGCCAAGTTGGTCATTGTCGGCAATCACGGTGCTTTAGCGAACTCGCTGATGCCGTTCTATGGTCCCGAACACGGCATTGAATGGCTGGGGTTCATTGCCGATGAGCAACGCCGGATTGAAATTTTGCGCGGGTCAGATGTCTTTGTGCTCCCGTCTCTCGTCGAAGGGTTGTCCCTGTCGTTGCTGGAAGCGATGGCCTGCGGGGTGGCCTGTGTCGCGACCGATGTGGGAGCGGATGGGGAAGTGTTGGAAAACGAAGCGGGTGTCGTGCTGCTGCGGAATCAACCCGTAGCAACACAACTCAAAACCTTACTGCCGCTCCTGCGAGATCATACTCAATGGACAACCACCTTGGGGCAAAACGCCCGCCGTCGGGTGGAAGAACGCTACACCCTGAGCAGTAATATCAGCAAAGTCGAAAGTCTTTACGAGGAACTGTTAACTCAACGCAAACAAAATCAGCGGATGGGACATTACTTTTCGACTCTGCGCGATCGCTTTAGCAGTAGTATTTTGCGCTCCGGTCAATAATTTGGGTGCTAGTCTTACGGGTGTCCGGCGATCAATTGACCCAAGTCAGCGATCGCTAGATTGTCGCCTGTCATTCATTTTTTTGGAGCTGTTCCATCACTAGGCTGGTCGCTCTCCCTATTTTGTGATGAGAGTCACATCTATCTGCAGGACGATTTTAGGCGAAAACCTGGGTCTGGTTTCACCGGGAAATCCTTCTTTACGGCAGGTGATTGCCACTGCGTGAGGGTGCTAAAACTCGCACAGTTCGATCCACTCAGTTGACTACGATCGCCTGCCCTCTGCCTTTGCTAGCCTGGTGGCCAGCCCAGTGACCGACCACCAAGGAGGTGGAGATGCAGATGGTAAACCGTTTGACCGCCATCTTCACCGCAGTTGATGACAACTCGATAGCCGTTGGTGAGTCCGGCTTGTTCCGCGACGCGTTTAGCGGTCAGCAGGAGATGTCCCATGAGGGCGTGATTGGGCGATTCGGCATCCGAGAGTTGGGCGATCGGTTCTTTGGGGATCACCAAAATATGCACCGGAGCCTGGGGATTAACATCTTTGAAGGCCAAACAGAGATTATCTTCATAGACAATATCAGCAGGAATTTCGCGGCGGATGATTTTGCTGAAAATGGTTTCGGTTGCTTCGCTCATGCCAATTTTTGGGGGTGAGTGGGCGTGCTAGGGAAATTTTACGCGCTGTTGCAGTCGCGATCGCAAGAATCTACCGAATACTGGGGTGAACAAGCAAGATGGGGCTTTTGGCGTAAAATTCGATCACCCTTCACAATCCTGAACATGTCGGTTTGGCACCAGTTCTATCCGCGATCGCGCCATCTCATCCTGTTTCTGCTGACCTTGGTATGTTTACTGCCGCTGGGCAGTTGCCAACCGAGTCAGTTTCGTAGTCAAACCGCGCAGGGCTCCCAGTTGGTCTTGAGTACTTTGACCGACCCCAAAACCTTCAACTATGCCAACAATCAAACTTTTCCCAGCATTTTTCTGTTTGCCTATGAAGGGCTGACGCGGGAAGACGGGGAGGGCAACATTCAGCCTGGTTTAGCCGAATCCTGGACGATTTCGGAGGATCAGCGGCGGGTGACGTTTACCTTGCGGACGGGGCTGCAATGGTCGGATGGGCAACCCTTGACGGCGGATGATGTGGTGTTTACCTATCGGGACATTGTGTTTAATCCCGATGTACCTACCGATGCCAAAGATTCGATTCGGATTGGGCCAAACGATCGCTTTCCCCAAGGTGTGTTTCCCAGTGTGCGGAAAGTTAGCGATCGCCAGGTGGAATTCTTGCTGCCGGAACCGTTTGCGCCCTTTCTGCGTGCCACTGCCGCTCCCGATGGCATTTTGATCATGCCGCAACATAAGCTGGCCGAGAGTCTCAGAACCAAAGGAGCCGATGGCAATTTGCAATTTATTTCCACCTGGAATACGGATACGCCACCGCAAGACATTGTGGTGAATGGCGCGTATTTGCTAGATAGTTACAGTCCAGGACAGCGGCTCGTCTTCCGCCGCAACCCCTATTACTGGCGGAAAGATGCTCAGGGCAACCCGCTGCCGTTGATTGAGCGGATTGTCTGGCAGTTTATTGAGAATACCGATACCCAACTGATTCGCTTCCGGTCGGGCGAACTGGATGTCATGGGCGATGCCCGCCCGCTACGTCCCGAGTACTTCTCGCTTCTGAAGCAGGAAGATCGGCGGGGCAACTTTACGGTCTACAACGGGGGGCCGTGGTCGGGGGTGCTTTACCTCACCTTTAATCTCAATCGCGCTCAGGATAAAGACGGCAATCCGATTGTCGATCCGGTGAAATTAAGCTGGTTTAGTAATCTGGCGTTTCGACAGGCGATCGCCCATGCCATCGATCGCACCCGGATCAACAACAATATTTTTCGCGGCTTAGGCATCATCCAAAACTCCCCCATCTCTCTGCAAAGCCCTTACTTTCTCAAGCCAGAGCAAGGTTTGAAGGTTTATGACTATGACCTGGGCAAAGCCAAACAACTGTTACAGGGAGCCGGATTCCGGTATAACGCTCAGCAACAACTATTGGATGCGCAGGGCAATCGGGTGCGCTTTACCTTGCTGACGAATGCGGGGAATAAGGTGCGCGAGGCGATCGGGGCGCAAATCAAATCCGATCTCAGCGACATTGGGATTCAGGTGGACTTCACCCCGCTCAATTTCAATGTGCTGGTCGAAAAGACCTCCACCACCCGCGATTGGGATGCCCACATAATTGGCTTTACGGGCGGCATCGACCCCCACGGAGCGGCGAATTTGTGGCTCAGTACGGGCGGTTCCCACTCTTTCAATCTGAAACAACAAACGGGACAGCAACCCATCCAGGGATGGCAACCTTACCCGTTTGAACTGGACATCGATCGCCTCCTGATTGCCGGGGCGCGAGAACTTGATGAAACCAAACGCAAAGCTATTTATGCCGACTATCAGCGAGTGGTACAGGACAATTTACCCGTCATTTTCCTGGTCAATGATCGCGCGTTGATGGCGGCTCGCAACACCATCAACGGCATTCAATATTCTGGCTTGCCCAGTTGGGGCTTGTGGAATATTGACCAATTACAGATCAGACGCGATCGCTGATAGAGAAGGGCATGTGGTTAGGATGAACAATCGACTTTTAGGTCAAGGCTAATCTAGAACAGGAGCGATGATCAGGAAGGCACTTCCAATTTTAGATTACGGGTTTTGCCGCAAGTGTCATGGTGTTTGATCAAGCTGAATTTGCCTTGCGCTGTGAGTGGGGCTTAGCAGGCGTGACGCAACTGGCAGCGATCAGCGATGCGATCGTGATTGTCGATGTGTTGTCCTTCTCCACTAGCGTGGACATCATCACCAGTCGGGGCGCGATCGCGTTTCCTTACCGTTGGCGTGACGAGTCTGCCGCCGATTTTGCTGCCACTCACCAAGCGTTGCTGGCAAGCCGCGATCGCCAGTCCGCTTTTTCTCTCTCCCCCGCCTCCTTACTCGATATTCCTGCTGGCACGCGCCTCGTCCTCCCCTCCCCCAACGGAGCCACCCTCAGCCTCGGCACTGGCACAACCCCCACCCTGTCAGGCTGCTTGCGGAATTACCACGCGATCGCTGCCCATGCCCAAACCTGTGGCTCCAACATTGCCGTGATTCCAGCTGGGGAACGGTGGGCAGATGGCAGTCTGCGTCCCGCCTGGGAAGATTGGGTTGGGGCAGGCGCAATTCTTAGCCAGTTACCCGGCACGCGATCGCCCGAAGTCGCAGCTGCGATCGCCGCTTTTCACCAGGCTGCCCCCCAACTCCTGGATTTACTCATGCAATGCAGTTCCGGCAAAGAACTGATCGCCAGAGGCTTTCCCCAAGATATTGAACTGGCGAGTCAAGCCAACATCAGTGCGGCTGTGCCTTATTTAATAGAAGGTGCTTACCAGGATGCCAACCGAATCTGAGCCATGTTCAAACCCATTCTGTTATTGTTCATCTCCAACGTGTTCATGACCTTTGCCTGGTATGGACATCTCAAAGACTTGAAAACTGCGCCCCTCTGGATTGCGATCGCCGTCAGTTGGGCGATCGCCCTGCTGGAATACTGCTTCCAGGTGCCCGCCAACCGCATCGGCATCCAGTACTTCACCCTGCCCCAACTCAAAGTCATCCAGGAAGTCACCACCATGCTCGTCTTCGCTGGCTTCAGCGTCGCCTACATGCAAGTCCCCATCACCCGCAACTACTTCTTCGCCGCCATGCTCCTGGCAGGTGCGGCTTACTTGATTTTTAGCGACAAACCACAGTGAAGGCAGGGGTTGGAGGTTGGGAGTTGGGATGGCTGTTTTTCTGACTTCTGACTTCTGACTTCTGACTCCTGACTCCCTCACCTCCCTCCCATTCCTCCCCTCCCCCCGATCACCGTTCTTCCTCTAAAATCAAAAATCGCAAGTCTCAATTCAATGGTTTCCTTATGTCCTTAACGGTTTACGGTATTCCTAACTGTGGCACCTGCAAAAAGGCGTTTGCCTGGTTAGAGAGCAATGGGGTTGAGTATGAATTCGTCAATACGAAAGAACAGGCTCCCTGTGAGGAGATGATTCAAGCCTGGGTGGAGGCGTTGGGATCAAAACCGATGCGCAACACGTCTGGACATTCATATCGCGCTTTGGGGACAGCGAAAGACGACTGGACGGAGGCGCAATGGGTGACGGCGTTTGCCGAGGATGCCATGCTGCTGAAGCGGCCCTTGTTTGTGAAGGATGGGACGGCGGTGCTGGTGGGCTTTCGCGACAAAGATGAGGTGATTCGCCAAAAGTTGGGGGTTTAAGGCGCGATCGCGTAGGTTTGCGTTTTGGTATAGCGATATGGTCCCATCAGGGCACCCCAGAGTGCCTGTCCCGTGGCAGGATCAATGCCTTTGTCGTAGGTCAGGTAGGTAGCGGGACTGATTTCAAATCCTAATGCCACCTGTCCAGTTTGGCCTTCGTACTGAAACTGACAACAGGCATCGGGGGGAGCTGTCGCCGTGAAGTGCAGTCCTTCCGGGTGCGATCGCTGCGTCACATCCAACACACAACCGGGCAACAGTTCCACCTGATCGGGTGTCAAGCCATCCAGCAGCGCTGAATTCTGACCTGCGCCTTTGAAGACGGCGGGCTGCTGGAAACCGTAGTATTGCACCCGCAAGGCATCGGGTTGGGCCGGCGATCGCAGCAGGCGCAAGAGCCGCTGGCGATACGGTCGATCCAGTTGGAGGATATTCGCTTGCTCGGCAAACAGCGTCAGGCTATCGCCGCTGCGATCTTCGGGAAATAGGGTCAGCGGGCGGTGCCAAAGTCGCAAAGAGACATACCAGGCAGGTTCCGCGATCGCCTGCTGCCGATTTTCAAATTCGCCCGCTAAGTAGTGCGCCAGAGTCAAAAGGGGATGGGTCATCGGTGCTTCGTCAAAATTTTATGCTGGAGTGGGCTGATTTCACTCATTGTCCCCTGGATGGTGTGTATGGTTGAGTAGATTAATCGGCAGACTGTTGCATTGAGGGAAGCCTCCCATGACACGAATTTTATTGACTGGTGCCAACGGGCAAGTAGGCGAAGAACTGTGGCAAACGTTGACTCCCCTGGGGGAAGTGGTGCCCGTTGATCGCACCATTTGGGATATGGCTCAGCCAGAGTCAATTCAGCCGATTGTGCAGGACGTTCAGCCCAGCCTGATTGTGAATGCTGCTGCTTATACGGCAGTCGATCAGGCAGAGAGTGAAGAAGAGTTGGCGAATTTAGTCAATGGCAAAGCCTCGGAAATTTTAGCTCAGGCGGCAGCACAGGTCGGCGCAGGCTTGATTCAGATCTCGACAGATTATGTCTTTGATGGCAACCACAGCAGCCCTTACCTGGAAACCGCCCCAACGAATCCGTTAGGAGCATATGGGCGATCGAAACTGTTGGGCGAGGAGGCCATTCGCCAGCATTGCCCCCATCACATGATTATTCGGACGGCCTGGGTCTATGGGGTGCGCGGCAAAGGCAATTTTGTCAAAACCATGTTACGAGTGGGCGCACAGCGCGACGAATTACGGGTGGTGACGGATCAAATTGGGGCACCCACTTGGGCGAAGGATCTGGCACTGGCGATCGCCCAACTCGCCCCCCAACTGTCGCCAGAAACCGCTGGCACTTACCATTACACCAATAGCGGCGTGTGTAGCTGGTACGATTTCGCGATCGCCATTTTTGCGGAAGCCAAAACTCTGGGGTTCCCGCTCCAAGTGCAACGAGTTGTCCCCATTTCGACTGTAGAATATCCCACTCCCGCCACCCGTCCCCCCTTCTCCGTCCTCTCCTTGCAGAAAACCAGCGCCTTACTCGGCACTCATCCCCCCTACTGGCGCGACAGTCTCCGGAAGATGTTGGCTGAGTGGCAACAAACCACCAAGTAATTGAGCAAGTACCAAGTTGATAAAGCGATCAGCATCACCCATGCTTAAAGGGTTGCGAGGCTTTTCTAGACTTCTTATCAATCATGCAGACTAACCCACTCAGGAAGGTTTGCTGTTGGCTTTGCGACTTTCACGGGGGGCGCGATCGCGGATCTCTAACTTTGCCCGGAGTTCTTCTTTGATGCGGCTGAGGATGGATTTTTCGTCGAGGGAGGCCAGGATGCGGGTCACGACAGCTTTGGGACCATCGGGTCCCCAGGAAGCGCCGTTGGCAAGGTAGGCTTTGGTGACTTGCCCGATCGCGTAGGAAGAAACACCAGCGACCCCCGCTTGAGTGACCGCAACGGAAGCATAGGCCGCCAGGGAAACGCCCCCTGTGGCCGGAGCCGCAAGCCCCAGGACACTTTTGAGCGAACTTAAGCCCAAATTCGCCAGCATTTCGCTCATGCTGATACCGCCCATGGTCAGGGCAATTTTTTGCAGCAAGCTGAAGGCTCCCTGCTGGGTCATCGCGATCCCATACAGCCGCGACAGCGACAGGATCATTGCCACATCAATCACGGCACTGCTGAGGACATCCACGACCGTCACTGGGTTGAGGGCGATCGCGACAGATTTCGTCATCACACTATTCCAGATCAGCCGATTGGCACTGCGATCGCGGATTGCCATTTTGCGCTCCAACAACCGCTCATTGATGTCGTCGGCAAACAGCATAGAATTGATCGCCACCAGGGATTTGCCTTCTCGGTCGAGGATTTCCAGGATTTTCAGTTTTAAGGCATCGACTTGCGGCTGTCCGGCACTGAGTTGAGCCGCGACGCGCCCATCGGAATGCCGCACCGCTTTTGCGACGAGGGGAGACGCTGCCGCCATCACAATTTCATCCGGGGAGAGCAACTCCTTCACCCGCTCATCTCGGATTTTGCGGTAAATCGTCTGGCGATCGGTATCGGGATATTGGTCAATTTTGTTGAACACGAGCAGGATCGGCTTGCTGGCCTGTCGCAAATCCGAAAGGGCTTGATATTCGACCTTCGTCATATCGCCCGCAATCAGGAACAAAATCAGATCTGCCTGTTGAGCCACTTGCCGCGCCAAGGCTTCTCGCGCTTCCCCATGCACTTCATCAATGCCAGGAGTGTCAATCAGTTCAATGCAAGAATCGCCCGCCCCTTGTAAGGCCAATCGCGTGAGGGCGCGATCGCTCCCGGCAACGGCTTCCTGAGTTAACCGCCAATTGGCAGTCTGACGAGCCTGCGTCACCCCATGAATCGGTCCCGTCTCAAACACGGACTCACCCAGGAGGGCATTTAATAGCGAGGATTTGCCTCGCCCCACCATGCCAAACACGGCAATGTGGACAATCTGCCGATCCAGCTTGTCCATCATCGATTCCAAGCCCTGGATTTCCGGTTCCAGCCCCCGCCGCTCTTGGGGTGTCAGATCCAGCCCTTCTACCAATTCATGTAAGGCCGTTTGCGCTTGCCGATAATTCAGCTCGGATTGAATCGCTTCAAAACTGTGGATCGCCTCTTCCAGCGATCGATTGTCGGGGTGAAAGTCTGGCGAGTTCGAGGGCACAAGGTCAGACATGGATGGCAGGCATTACCCGTAAAGGAGGATAGGCGAGATGGTGAATCCCAATTCATTTCATCCTAGTCATTTTCTAGCGGAGATGGCAGGCGATCGCCCAAGTTCAACTAACTGGGGGACATGGGAGATAAGGCCGCATCCGTTTGACTCGCCGTCGAACCGGCATACACCACGCCCCGTTGCAAATCCAGGGTAACAATTTCCCCCTCGCGAATTGCAGCGGTAGCATTCGGCACACCCACAATCACGGGTACGCCCAAACGTAAACCGATGACTGCCGCATGACTGGTGAGACTGCCATCTTCAGTGATGATCCCTGCCGCTTTCCGAATCGCTTCCACCATCTCCACGCTGGTATTGGCGGCAACGAGGATATCACCCGCATTAAAGTTACAAGCTTCGTATTCGTTTTGAATAATCCGGGCCCGACCACTGACCGATCCCTGCCCAATGCCCACGCCCTTACCCCGAACCGCCGTCACGACTTCCACCTTAATTAAGTCCGTGGAACCAGCAACCCCTTGGAGCGTCCCGGCGGTCATCACCACCAGATCGCCTTCATGCAGGACTTCTTTCTCTTGCGCCACATTTACCGCTGCCTGGAAGGTTTGTCCCGTAGACGGCAAATCTAAGACCAGCAACGGCTTAACGCCCCACACCAGTTGCAATTGACGCGCCACATCAACGTGGGGAGTAACTGCGAGAATCGGTTTTTGCGGTCGGAATTTGGACACATTCCGCGCTGTTGCGCCCGTTTTCGTCAGGGTCATAATCGCTGCGGCATCCAACTGTTCAGCAATATTTCCAACGGCCTGACTGATGGCATTGGGAATCGATCGCCCGCTGGAACTGAGCCGATTTTTGGCGGGTTCCTGTTCAATCCGGAGGGCAATCTGCGCCATCGTTTTCACCGCTTCGATCGGGAATTTGCCCACCGCTGTTTCATTCGATAACATGACGGCATCGGTGCCATCCAGAATCGCGTTCGCCACGTCCGACACTTCTGCCCGTGTGGGTCGGGGACTGTGCACCATGCTATCCAGCATTTGGGTCGCTGTGATCACAGGGATGCCCATGCGATTGGCGGTCGCAATCAGCCGCTTCTGGAGAATGGGCACATCTTCCGCTGGCAATTCCACCCCCAAATCGCCCCGCGCCACCATCACCCCATCACTGATCGAGAGAATCGCTTCCATTTCTTCGATCGCTTCGTGCTTTTCAATCTTGACGATCACGGGCGCTTGTTTCCCCGCCGCCGAAATCAGTTCCTTAATTTCCAAAACATCGTTCGGATTGCGGACAAAGCTGAGGGCAACCCAATCCACGCCCTGATCCAGCCCAAAGGTGAGATCCTTCCGGTCTTTGTCCGTCAGCGCTTTGATCGACAGATACACCCCCGGAAAGTTGACCCCTTTGTTATTCGACAGAACACCGCCCACAACCACTTGACAATGCAATTCACCCGCAGCGGCTTTGACTTCTTCCACCCGCATTTCGACCCGCCCATCATCCAGCAGAATCACCGCCCCTTCCGGCACTTCATCTGCCAACGGCTCATAGGTAACACAGCTCATTTCCTGAGTCCCGGTCATCAGGTTGCTGGTGAGAATAAAGCGATCGCCCTTCTTCAGCACAATCGAGCCATCCGCAAACCGTCCTAGCCGAATCTTGGGTCCCTGGAGGTCTTGCAAAATCCCGACGGGTTGATTGAGTTCAAAAGAAGTCTGCCGAATCAGGCGAATACTGCGCTGGTGATCTTCATGGGTGCCGTGGGAGAAGTTTAGTCGCAACGTGGTTGCACCCGCTTCAATCAAGGCTCGCAACACTTCTGGGCTACTGGTAGCAGGCCCGATCGTGGCAACAATTTTAGTTCGACGCTGAGAGGCTGGCAATAGCATGGACGAGTCAGAATGGGATAGATCGCCGGATGAGAAAAATCTGCAAACACAAAAGAAGAGTTGTGTGAAGGTTGCGAGATTGTGTCAATCCAGCAAAGGGATAGTATCACGATCTCTAGTCCCTTAGCGGGGCAATTGTGCGTTCCACTCGCGTAAGGCAACTATAACACCGTCCCGCAGACTCTCTGATAACACCGGACTCGCTTGCAATCCGGTCAACCGGGAGTAAGCCATCTCCGGATCGACCTGTTGCAGTGCCACGATCGCATGCAGTCGCACCACGGGATCGGCATCTGCCAATAACTGAATCAACGGTTCTAAACCCGCCGGATGCTTGAGTTCGCCTAAAGCGGTCGCGATCGCTAGCCGTAATTCTGGCTCAGAAGACCGTTCCACGATCCTGCTGAATGTCTGCACAATGCTGGCATGGCGGGCTGGGTCTGACCAGCGGCCCAGTTGGCTGATGGCCGTTTTTAAGACCGCGCCTGTAAGCTCTAAGTTGTGGGGGGGTAATCCTGCCTGCAAGGCTTTGAAGGCAGTGGAATCACCAATCCAACTCAGGGCGAGGATGACATCCCCTTGCAGATCAGGTGGCGTGTTTTGCGCCAATAAGACCCGCTTCAGGGCTGGCACTGCTGTCTCATTGCCAATTTTCCCTAAAGTCAAAGCTGTTTGCCGACAGACCCCCAGATTCAAATCCCAAAGGCACTCAGTCAGGCACGATAGCCGATCGCCGTTAATCACCCAATCGGGATGGGCACCCAAACTCGCGATCGCGACTCGCCGCACTGCTGCCGCCGGATCTTTGACCGCCTGCATGAACACAGCGGGTAAGCGAGGATCGTCAAAGGTGCTGAGGGTTTCCAGCGCCAGCACCCGCATGGCGGGAGCGGGATCGGCCACTACCATCAGGACCGGCTCGATGATAGCGGGTTGGTGAATTTGAGCCAGGGCTTTCAGGGCAAAGTGCCGAGTGGCGGGAGCGGGTAGGAGTGTAGTCAGGGCTTCGATCCCCGCCGAACCTAAATTGGCTAAAGCTTCGGCGACTACGGCACTGAGATCGTCATCCGTCGAGGTATTGAGTTGGGTGACGAGGGCTGCGATCGCGGCGACATCATTTAACTCACCCAAAATTCGTGCCGCATACCAACGGGCTTCCAGTTCGGCGGTGTCATCCTGCAACAGTTCCACCAGAGGAGCGATCGCGACCTTGCCAAAGTTAGGAAACAGCTTCGCGACCTCCCACTGGACTTGAAAATCGCCCTCTGCCAATGCTGTCATCGCCAATGGGAGCCAGTCTGCTAGAGCGGTTGCGCCATCCGCCGGGGGCGTTGGGGTGAACAAACCCAGCTGTAAAAGGTTGACCAGCGTTGACCAGTCCTCCCGATCGACGGCAATTTGAGCCTGCGTAATGAGATCCGACATGGGGTAACCAGATGCCTTGCTAAACCAGCCTACCGCTTTCCAAGAAAACTAAAGGCGCGAAATTTGCGAGCTTGCAATTCAATCCGTCGCGCCAGGCGATCGCAGACCAAATTACACAACTCAAAGATCAGTTCATCTTCGACTTTGTAGTAAGCCTGATTCCCCTCACTGCGGCGGCTGAGAATTCCCGCTTGCACCATCACTTTCAGGTGTTTAGAGACATTCGCTTGACTGGTTGAAGTTTGCTCGACGAGATCCTGCACACACTTCTCGCCATCGCGTAAGAGGTTCAGAATTCGCAATCGAGTCGGTTCACCTAAAACACTAAAGTATTCAGCCAGTTGCTGAACCACTTCCTGCGGCACGGACTGGGAAGTTGTCATGTGGGTGAGCGCTTGTGAGGAGACGTGATCCCCAGATTTTAGCCAGTCGCTCTACACACTGCAAGCGCAATTATAAGGAATGGTGAAATATTTATGAATATTGTTTGCTCCTGACCGAGCGACCTTAACCCCCAGTCACCCGCATCAGGGGTTGGTTATACTCCACGGGTTCACCGTTTTGCACTAGGATTTCGAGCACTTCGCCCGCAACTTCCGCTTCAATCTCGTTCATCAGCTTCATCGCTTCAATGATGCAAACGGTCTGCCCCACCCGCACCCGTTCCCCTACATTGATGAAGGGCGGTTCATCGGGAGCCGGAGCGCGGTAAAAGGTGCCCACCATCGGCGACAAAATTTCCACCCAACGCCGTTCATTCGAGGGCGGCGGCGGCGAGGGCGTAGCAGCGGGGGTACTCTCGACAGGCGGCCTGGGACCAGCACTCGTTCCCGCAGGTGGAGCCACGGGGGGTGCGATCGCCTGAGCCTCAGGCAAGGACAATTGCCCCATACCCGCGATCAACATCTGCTCATCGACTCGCAGGCCACGACGCACCGTCAGCTCAAAGTCATCACTTTTCAGGGTCAGCTCTGCAATATCCATCTGATTGATGGCAGCTAAGAGTTCCCGGAGTTCAGTTAAATTCAACGACACAGTTTTGGAACACTCCTCGGTAGTGAAGGGGTTGGAGGGAGAGAGAGGGGTTGTGGAGGTTGGTAGTGGGTAATTGGTAATTGGTAATTGGTAATTGGTAATTGGTAATGGGTAATGGGTATGAGGGACTTGATTCTGACTGGTTATCTCACTCCCGTTAACCCACGACCCATTACCCATTACCCATTACCCATTACCCATTACCCATGCTCCCCT
>JAIXVO010000466.1 GCA_027482985.1 Cyanobacteriota bacterium | reverse complement strand
GTCGTCGGCATGCAGGTGCCGCCCCACGAAATGTCCGAATGGCAAGCCTTTCTCGATACCCTCGGCTATCCCTACTGGGACGAAAGCCAAAACCCCGCCTACAAACTCTTCCTGGGCTAATCCGCGATCGCGTGACGGTTCAGCCATCCTATCAAATCATCAAGTTGAGTGAAGTCCAACAACGCTTCGCCCAAATCTTCCAGTTGCTCAAGGGGGAGCGATCGCACTCTTGCCTGTGTGCGATCGTCAATCGCCCCCAAGCGCCGCTGCATGAGCCGTAAGACTAATGACAATTCACCTTCCTGGAGTCCTTCCTGACGACCTTCCTGACGACCTTCCTGACGACCTTCCTGACGACCTTCCTGACGACCTTCCTGAAGTCCTTGCTGGCGTCCTTGTTGCCATCCCTGTTGCAGAATGTCTTGATAGATTACGGATTCTTTCACAATCTCCTCCCGCAAAATTTGTTGGATGATCTCTTTTTCTAATACTAATCCGGCTAATACGGCTGTCGCTGCCATAACGTTATTTTGCTCAGTTCGGTTGGGGATGGTGGCAATTTGGCGCGCGATCGCTTGCAGCGTTTGCACTTTGTCATCACTGCGGCTCAAGATGGTCAACGGCAGCAAGCCCGGAAAGGGGACTAGCGTTGCAGTTGGCACTTCCCACAAGCGAATCACTTCAAACTCATGCCGCATCCCGGAAATCTCAAAAGACTGGACTTGTGCCAGTTCTGAGCCAGTGGGTTTGAGATAGATCACGACTTGCCGCATCAGTTTGTGGGGATACCGCCGAAAGACGCGCAGCCGATAATCTGCCATCCGAAATGGAATGTCTGAAGCCGGCTGAGTCTGAAATTCGAGGTGCAGGATCACATCCTCAGCCGCTAACAGCATCAAGGCATCTGCCCGAATCGGCTCAACGGAGAGTTCCGAGGGGCTTAATTGCGTTAACCCCAGGGGATAGCCGAGTAACCAGTGGGCAAAGTCTTGGCTGTAACTTTCGGCCAGAAATTTGCAAATGTTATCGTACATCTCGAATAGCGGTGAGCCGATGGCAGTGTGGGCGCGATCGCGGTGGGCAACTCATCATAAACTTCATTCTCTTGATAGACTAGGGAAACTAAGTTCATGGCACAGGTCAGATTACTCTTATGCACAAACGAACGGCTTTTGACAGTACGCAAGTGATGCGCCGCGCGGATGATCTCATTGCTGCCGCCTCGAATCGCTACCGGATTACGGTGCAAGTTGCCAACCGCGCCAAACGCCGCCGCTTTGAAGACTTTGACAATAACGATGATGCCTCGATGAAACCCGTGATGCGAGCCATCATCGAAATGTCGGATGAGTTGACCCAACCCGAAATTATTGGGGAATAGGGCTGGCATGGTGGCAAACCCAGTCGCTAAAACCCTGTTGCTAGGCGCGATCGCAGTCGGTCTGGCCGTAACACCGATCGTTGGTGCGCCGTCCGCTGAGATCGCCCAAATTATTCGGATGGAAGGCGTGGGGCAAAAGGTTTACACCCAACTGCCCGACTTCCCCAAAGAAAATCAGTACATCAACAAAGAAACAGGCCAAGTTGCGGTAGACGATACGCTGGTGACGCGTCTGGTGCGCTATCACCTCTACAGTAAAGGGCGACCGCCATTCTACCGCTTGGACTGGAAAATTACCCTGGCTGATTATTTAGGCTTGGCAGGGCAAATGGAACCAGGGGATTACCCCAGTGCCAAAAAATTAAACAAAAATCCTTTTCCGGGTGATGTCGCCGCCATTCGCAAACTCAATCAGGCGGAACGGAACGCCCTGGTGCAAGCGTTAGTCGATGCGTTTACCCCCCAAACGCGATCGCCCCAATCCGTCCCCAAACCTGTGATCAAACTGCCCTCCAGCGGCAAATAAGTCTGTTCATGCAGCGGGTGATCAAATTAGGACAGGGTTGGCGGCTGGGTTGGGATGCCACCGCTGCCACCTATCCGGCACTGGTGGGGAATGAAGCCTGGTCACTGGAACTCACTCTGGCGGAATGGCAAGATTTTTGTCGCCTGTTCGCCCAGCTCGTAGACACGATCGCCGCCCTGCAAAGTGAACTCATGGACTCCGAAGCGATCGCGATCGAAGTCGAAAGCGAATTGCTGTGGCTAGAGGCGGAAGGTGATCCCACCGCCTACTCGTTGCATCTGATTCTGCTCACCGGACGACGCGCAGAAGGCAGTTGGACGGCGGCAGCAGTACCAGAATTATTCGCCGCGATGCAAACGATCGCCGTATTTTAGTCAGGATTTTGCCCCCGCTAATCTGCGCCCATAGGCGATCGCGGCAAACCCCATCAAATTCATAAACACGCTATACACGGCAGCGGGGATCGCCATATCGGGATTGTTGAGCAAGCCTGCCGTAATCGCGATCGCCAGGGTGCCATTTTGAATCCCCACTTCAATTGCGATACAAATTTGTTGTGGGGTGGGCAGTTTCGCCACCTTGCTAGTCAAAAACCCCGCCAGGGTCGCCAGCACATTCAGTAAAAAGGCACTGATCCCCACCTGCACAAAGAAGCCAGGGAGCCGTTTCCATTCGATGATGATGATCGCTGCCAGAATCAACACCAGAAAGACGATCGCCAACCGACTGATGATCCGTTCCAACTTCTTCGCCAACACTGGGAACTGCTGGCAAATCACCATGCCAATGCTGACCGGGAATAGGGTAATCAGAAAGACCTGCCCCATCATTTGCCCCACAGGAAGAGAAATAGCGGTTGCCGTGCCCATGAAGTGTTGCAGCAGCAGCGAGGTCAGGATGGGAATGGTGAAGACGGTAATCGTGCTACTGAAGGCGGTCAGGGTGATGGATAGGGCAACATCGCCTTTCGCAAAGTAGGTAATCAGGTTGGAAGAGGGGCCACCCGGACAAATCGCCAGAATCATTAACCCGACGGCGATCGCGGGTTCTAGCGGGATGACCGCCGTCAGTGCCAAGCCAATCAGCGGTAATAAAACGAGTTGACTCAGCAACCCGACAAAGACCGCTTTGGGATAGCGGCGGATGCGTTGAAAGTCCTCCAGGGTGAGGGTCAACCCCATCCCTAGCATGATGATGGCTAGCGCCGTGGGTAGAAGAATTGCGGTAAAGAGATTTGCTTGCATGGGTTCGGGATGAGATCAGGGGCAATATTACGAATTAGTGTACAGGGCGAGGCGGCAGCGACTTTGCCCACCAGCGATCAATTTCTTGCCAAAAGTGTCATCTGCCCATGCTATATTTGTTAAGCGCGATTGCTGACCCCAATCCAGCGATCGACGAAAATATCGGGGCGTAGCGCAGCTTGGTAGCGCACTACTTTGGGGTAGTAGGGGTCGTGGGTTCGAATCCCGCCGCTCCGATTTCATAAAGACTCGCTTTAAAGGCGAGTTTTTCTCTTTTAAAGC
>JAIXVO010000651.1 GCA_027482985.1 Cyanobacteriota bacterium | reverse complement strand
CACCATCACCGTGGCATCGGGCATTCCCAGCGTGCGCTGCAACGCGCCGCCACTGGCAATAATCCCACCCAGCAAAACAGCAACAATCGTACAGGCGATCGGGTTATAGCGAGCCACAAACGCCACCAAAATCCCCGTATAACCGTAGCCGGCCACCAGAGACTCATTCACACGTCCATGCACTGCAGCGACTTCGACCATCCCTGCCAGCCCCGCACAGGAACCCGCCAGGAAGCAAATGATAATGGTCAGCTTGCCCACAGGTAAGCCTGCAATCCGCGCCGCCCGCACATTGCCACCAGCTGTCCGCGCAGCAAACCCAAAGGTGGTGCGTTGCAGCAAAAAGTAGGCAATCACACAAACGATGATGCCGTACAACAAGCCATAGTGAATCCGGGTCGTAGGTAAACTCGTCAAGCGGTTCACATCGGGCAAAGCAAAGCTGGAGGCTTTGATCGTTTCTTTCGGGTCTTTAATGATGCTCCCGACTAATTGGTTCATGATAGCGATCGCAATGTAGTTCATCAGCAAACTACTGATCGTTTCATTCACCGCTCGATAATGCCGCAACGCCCCAACCATGCCAATCCAGATACCACCTGCGACCATCCCCGCGATCGCCATCCCAGCCAGCACGATCCCGGTCGGAATCCCGCTGACCTGTTGGAGTTGTGCTGGGGAAGGGGTAACACTGCCAAAAGACAGCAACAGCCCCACCATGACGGAGGCTAAGCCGCCCAAGACCAATGCCCCCTCATTCCCAATAATCATCAACCCTAAGCGGGCAGGCAACGCCGTACACAGCGCTGTCAGCATCAACGGAGCCGCTCGCAGCAAAGTGCCTTGAAAGGCGCGCCAACTACCAAACGCAGACCGGAAAATCAGGCCATAAACCACAAAGGGATTTTGCCCTGCCAACGCACAAAACAAGCCGAATAACACAAGAGCGAAAGCCAAAGCGCCCAAAGGAATGACAACCGCTTCCGCCGATTTGCGCCAGTTTGCCGAAGTTATCATTAGCTCACACTGCCAATTACGCCATTTGCTAGCCAATCCACTTTACCCAACTCCGGATCGGTCAATTTCAGCGCCGTTCCCTTCGGAATTCGCACCTTCCCCGTGTTGTCTTTGATTTCTCCGGTATAAACCAGGAGCGACCCATCCACGATTTTGGCTTGAGTTTGATCGGCATCCTGTTTCGTCGCAGCCGCCACCGCCGGACCAAACGGTGCCATCTTGACGTAGTTTTCTTTCAAACTCCCCAAAATAAAGCGGGGAATCCCCCCATCACTCACTTTCTTACCCGCTTTGATCAAATCGACGTACTCTTTGTAAATTTGCCCCCAGTGGTAGGTTGTCCCTGTGAGATAGCCTTTGGGTGCGAGTGCGGTTTGGTCAGCATGATAGCCCGAAGAGAAAATGCCCCGTTTTTCTGCCGTTTCAATCACGACTTTGGGACTATCTACGTGCACGCCAATCACATCGATCCCCTGGTCGGCCAAAGAGTTCGTGGCTTCCGCTTCTTTTACAGGAACACTCCAATCGCCAGTAAAGATCACCTGCATCTTGATATCAGGCTTCACACTGCGCGCCCCCATGATGAAGCCATTAATGTTCCGCAACACGGGATTGACGGGCTTCGCAGCCACAAACCCAAGCTTGCCACTCTTGCTCGTTTGAGCCGCAATCCGACCCGCCACAAATTGCCCTTCATCCGTATTGGCATAGTAGTTACCAATGTTGGTCGGCATCCCTTCCTGCCACAGCGAGGAACAGTGGAAGAACTGCACCTCCGGAAACTGTTTCGCCATCTCGACAATATGCGGATTGAAATAGCCAAAGGACGTGGGGAAGATGACCTTCGCCCCGTCTTGCTCAATCATGCTGCGAATCACTTCCTGCACTTCCTTCGTTTCCGGCACACTGGCTTGCTCCACCAGCTTCACCCCAGGCAGTTTGGCGATCTCTTCCGCCCCCAGTGCGTGCGCCTGGTTCCAGCCATAATCATCCTTCGCGCCAACGTAAATAAACCCGATGGTAAGCGGTTGCTCTGCACCTGATCCACCCGCATCTGAGGTCGTCGTTCCAGTATCCCCTCCTGATGCGCAGGCAGAAAGTTTAGTCGTCGCCGCAAAGGCAGCGGTCGCTAAAATCCCACGAATAATCTGCCGTCTGGGAATATAAATCTGTCGATGCGTGTTCACTCTAAGGCTCTCCTAAACACTGAACAAAAACACAGAACCAATCACAACTCAATGAAACCGACTTGGTGAATGACTTGATGTAGACGATCTGACTTAACTCAGTTTGCTACAAGGAAAACAGTTCACAACAAAACGTTGGAAAGTCATAATTGTTTGACAGAGTATGAGAAAAACTCGGTTCAGAATGTATTCAAGCGAACATTATTGGGCTAGAGAAATTTAACGGTTTGTAAACGTTTGCGTTGATTGGTTGAGCTTTGTTGACCCGTTACCAAGGCTGCATTCGCTAGCTGAGATCAAACTAAACTAGAGGATGAGTTGCAGAGGTTGTCAACATTTCCCATAAATAGAAAAAGTGTGTCGAATTATCCAAATTGTTGACAACACTTAACAGTATCGTCATGAGTAGAGTTTTGTCTTCCAGCGATTTTGGGTGGTGGGAGTAGCACGGATTAGGGATGAGCATGCAGCGAAATTGGGTGACGGCGATCGCGCTGGTGATATTGTGTGGAGTGACATTGGGGTTGAGTGTTACCAGTAGCTGGGCACAGCGCCAAGCCTTTGAAAGTCCGCAATTATTACAGCCATCACTCAGTCCAGTGCCGCAGTCCCAGCCAGGAAATCAGCCTTTGCCAACCGATTGCGCGGTGCAACCAGGGCTTCCCCCCACTCGCAGCAGGTGGCCGCGTCCCTTGCCAAATCAGGTATCAGCACCGATCACCCTGGCGCGATTCCGGCGGGTAACACCCAGTCAGTCACCCGCGACAACTGCCGTGGCTGCGGGTAACCGTAAGCCACCCGCTTATACCCCGCGGGAAGAGATTGTGCTCATCCACCCTACAAACTATGGCGATCGCTTTTTGCGCGATGTGCAGGGGCAACCCGTCGATAACCAGCCAATCGTCGTGCTGCATGAAACGGTCGCAGCGGCTAGCAGCACGTTAAATTTTTTCCTCACACCCCATCCGCGAGATGAAGATCAGGCCAGCTACCACACCTTGATTCGCCGCGATGGGACAGTGATTTACCTGGTACCGCCGGACAAACGTGCTTTTGGCGCTGGGAACTCGCTGTTTCGGGGCGATCGCGGGATTGAAGCCGTACGCACCCACCCGCGATTTCCCCCCTCGGTCAACAATTTCGCCTATCACATCTCGCTGGAAACCCCTAGCGATGGCATCAATAATGCACCCCGCCATAGCGGTTATACAGCCGCCCAGTACCAATCCCTGGCCTGGCTAGTGGCCCAAACAGCCGTCGCCGATAACCGCATCACGACCCATCAAGCGGTTGACCGCTCAGGTTCACGGATGGATCCTCGCAGTTTTAGTTTTGAGCGCTTTTTCCAACTACTCCAGACTTACACCAAGACCGACGAAATTCCCCTCCGGTGCACGGTGCCACCGCAGGCGCAACAACCTCAACGACAGCGGCCACCAGCGCCGCAAGTAACCATGACTCAACCCGCTCAACGCTGGCGGCCGAATCGGTAAAGGGCGATCGTGGTCACGCGTGCACGGCGGTGACAATCAGCCGCCCTTCCATCAGGTTCAAAGTAGGTTCAAAGGCGCAGCCGATGGGCATTTCACCTTCTACCTTCGGCCTTTTTACTGCTGCCTGGAAGCACTGACGTGATTGCATTCTCAAAATCGAATGTGATTGACTAATCTCAGATGAGCTTCTACCGCCCTATGAGATTGAGCTTTCTGGCCGCGATCGCCGTGCCCCTGACCAGCCTCCTTGCGCTACCGCCATCCAGTCAGGGTAGCCCCTTCACCACCAACACGGTAGTTGACGTGGAAGTGTTGCCCCCGCCCCCGCCCCCGCTCCAACCAACTGGGACACCCCCAGCACCGGAGCCGACTCAAACTACGGCCCCCTTTGGCAGTTTTAATAGTCAGCAACTAGATCGCCAGATCCAACGCTACAGTGCTTACGTCTCCCAATACGGGGTTCCGGATGTTCTGATCGTAGGTAGTTCTAGAGCCTTACAAGGGATTGATCCCCTGACGTTGCAACAGGCTTTAACCCCGCCGGGAAGTCCAGGCTTAACAGTCTACAACTTTGGTATCAATGGGGCGACAGCACAGGTCGTCAATTGGGTGTTACGGGATCTCTTGCCCGCGCACCATCGACCCCGCTTGATTCTATGGGCAGATGGTGCTCGCGCCTTTAATAGTGGGCGGATTGATCACACCTTCAATCGCATCTTGACCTCTCAAGGGCAGCAACAACTGCTGTCTGGCGATCGCCCCCCCCTCGCTTTACCACCGGGGACAAAACTGGGACAGGTCTGTATCGATGGGTTGTCCATGCCCCTATCTCCGCCCGTGCACTCACGATCGCCGCACCCAGCCCACAGTT
>JAIXVO010000173.1 GCA_027482985.1 Cyanobacteriota bacterium | reverse complement strand
TGGGTGATGGGTGGTGGGTGATGGGTGGTGGGTGGTGGGTGGTGGGTGTGAGGGCTGGGTGAATTTTGTGGTTGGGAATTTGCAGTTCATCTAGTGTCCGACTGTAGGATGTGTTAAGCGTTAGCCGTAACGCATCGCCGGGATGTTATTTTCGCGCGCAGCCTTTACGGTTGTTCGCAGTTGGGGGTTTTGGCCTCGTCGGGGGTGGCATCGGGGTAGAAGGTGCGAATGGCTCCGGCTTTTTTGACGAAGATGGCTCGGTAGGGTTGGGTGGGAGCGTCGGTGATGGTGATTAAACACGCCTGGGATTCGGGGGTGTCGGGGACACTGAATTGTTTGAAGGCGCGGGTGGCATCGATCAGCATTTCCTGGGCGTTGCTGACGAGGGCGTAGCCTTTGATGGGATGTTCGGCAATGATGCGATCGCCCCGCTTAATCGCTGTTGCGAAGGAATAGATTACGCCGTCGACGACTTCGGCTTTGCCATCTCGCCCATCGCTCAGGCGATCGACTCGGCCCGCAATCCCTTCTTCTTGAAATTCCAGATAGCGTCCATAGAAGTGCAGCCCACCGATGCTATTGCCTTTATCCAGTTCGCCACAAAAGATGTGTTTGAACCCTTTTTGCCCAAACCAGATGGCACCCAGGTCATCGATAAATTCAGCATCAGAGCGGCGATTGGGTTTGAGTTCCCCATTGGTGGCGGCTTTGAGTTTTTGCACGACATCGGGATAAAAGGTCAGCGTCCGTTTGAACTCGGCTTCGCTTACGGGGGCATCGAAGGTCGCACCACAGAGTTGCAGAATTTTGCGATCGAACGGTTCCAACTTCGGCGGCGGGGGGCTGATGTCGCGGGGGGTGGAGTCGTTATCGACTCGAATTGGGTTAGTTTGCGTATCAAAAAATGGCAACAGGGTCACGGGACGTGGTCGTCTGTCATTGGGGGGGCGATCGCTCGGCAGGCGATCGCGATCAGGGTCGGGAGTTGGGGCACCCGCGACCAAGGTGCCACAATCCGCCCTCACCCAGCGGCGATTGGGACTGGCAGCAGGGACACGCAGCAACACATGAGTCCGGCGATCGCTGTTAAACCCCACCACTTCATAGCGATCGCCCACCTTCAGCGTGACATTGCCAGGATTGTCACCGTTGATCGCCCGTTGCGCTGGACAATCCTGCGTTGCGGTGAAGGTGCCCGTAGCGGCAACTTGCGCCTGCATTCGTTCAGGACAAAGGACAATCCAACTGAGCGTACTGAGAGCAAGGGGAAAAACTAGGCGCGATCGCGTCATCAAACCAGCCTCACCATGAACAACCACCCACCATAACAGCTCCAGGTTCAGAATTCGTTAACACCAGTCAAACGAGTCTACGGTGTAAACCCCATCCCCCTCATCACGCCACGGCTGTTCCCTCTGCCCTCTGCCTTCTGCCTTCTGTTCACTGGCTCAAGCGTTGATAGACCGTCGCTAATCCCGTTGCATCACCGACGTTGCCGGGAAAGAGGACAACGGGCAGGTTGGGGAATTGGGGGTGGGTGTCAGGGGTGCGCACCATCGACACACCGGGAATGACTTGTCCCAGTAGACGAGCAGTGCGGAGGGCGAGTCCGGTGCTGAGGGTGTCGTTGGAGGTGATGCCGCCTTTGCTGATGAGGAAGCCGATGTCGGCAGGGAGGTGGCGCAAGATATCCATGAGCAGGCCGGAGACGGCTTCGCCAAAATCGAGGCGGGTTTGCACATCGGGGAAGGTGAGTTCTTGCCGACTGGTGTAAACGGCGGGGGTTTTGCCATCGGCGTGAATGGTGGCAACTT
This sequence comes from Cyanobacteriota bacterium, assembly GCA_027482985.1. Classification (GTDB taxonomy): domain Bacteria; phylum Cyanobacteriota; class Cyanobacteriia; order Leptolyngbyales; family Leptolyngbyaceae; genus JSC-12. Next base: position 9,753 of record JAIXVO010000173.1, on the reverse strand, counting down.
GAGCCGTGATTGCGGCCAGCAACTCGGTGCGAGGATCGCCAGTGGGGGTAAGCAGTCGCGCGACATCCACTTCTACGCCAACGATGCCGGGTTCTGCCAGTAAATTTTGGAGTTGCTCGGTGGTCTTCTTCACATGGGAACCGACGATCACGGCACCGGGTTTGCCATCGCGCACATAGGCTGCCATGTCCGCCGGGGCGATCGCTTGCGGGGGGAGATTAGCCAACGCCGTCAACAAACTGGCAGCACTGCGGAACAAAAACCGTTTCCCTGCCGAAGCCGCTGCCAACACGTCTTGAGCGAAGCGGTTCATGTCGTCCTGCGTTTCGGCATCGACGACACCGCACTGGTTATCGTGCAAATGCAACAGGCGATCGCGTACCCCTTGCCGAATGTCTGTCAGCACAAAGCGCTCAACTTGATTGGCAGGGATGCGGCCTTTGGTTTTCTCTTCGACGTAATCGGGCAGGTAGGCGGTGCTATAGCCAAACACAGAATCTTTGGCGAATTCGGTTTCATGCACTGGCACATCCACGCCATTCACTTTGAGATAGTGGATGCTGTCGCGGGTGGTGCGTCCGCCTTCAAAAAAAGCAGGGGTGAGGAAGTGGGCATCGAAGGGACCGAGTTCGGCGGCGATCACATCGGTTTCAATCGGGTAATGTCCGCGCAGGGTGGAGTCGGAACGGCTGACGACGAGAAAATCCTGAATCCCAGCTGCGGCGATCGCGAGTTTCAGGTTATGACAAACTACTTGCGTCACAGCCGCCGCTTTTTCGGGGGTGAGGGCGCGGGTGTTGGTCAACACAAAGAAGATGGGTGATGTATCCTGCAAGCCAATTTTCAGCGTTTCCACATCCCATTGCATCAATAGCAAACAACTATGCACGGTTTGCGATCCGGTGGGGTCATCATCAAGCACGATGATTTTGGGTTGGGGATGAGGCTGGCTGGTCATGGGTGGCGATCGCGATGAAGTCCATGCCTATTATCCCGGTTGGGGGACAATCCCAGGCAGGCGAATCTGCGAGGTCGCTGGATTAATTCTAATCGTAATGATTTGCTGATCGAATAGCGTGGCCTCACTCACGGGTTGCCCAGTGCCCGGATTGACGGGATACGCCGGAAAACACGCGGCACTCAAACTGAGGCGAATCGCGTGACCAGTCGCGACTCGAATACAAGTCGGTTGCAGCTTAAACGTCAGCGGATGCGTCTGTTGTCCCGGTTTGACGTGAATGTAGCTCTGGCTGAAGTTATAAACGCTGCCATTGGGTCGCACTTCGGATATCACCGCACTCAAATCAAAACTGGGGCGATCGCAGTCACAGTCAATGCTGATGATAATTTCGCCCATCAGGTGCAGCGGTTCGGTCAGAGGCGCAGTCGTGTAGGTGAGGACATCCGATCGCCCATCCACCTGCGATCGCTCTTGGGGGCCAGTCGGGTAGGCGGCATGACCCCCCAACGCGGGTACGGGTCGCCACGGATCATGAACCAACACATCCGGCACCCCGCCATCGGTAGAGACATTCCGGCGGCACGTCTCTACGGGGATCAATTTGCCGTCGCGGTCATCCATTGCCGCCAATCCGGTGCTAGACAGGGAAAAGGCGATCGCTGGATCGTCGTTCCATTCAGGGTAAGAAAACCAATCATTCGCCCCCATCATGAACAATTGCAGCGACGGTTCCTCGAATAAGCCGGATTCTTTGTCTTTGAGAAAATGATCAAACCAGCGAATTTGGGCGCGATCGCAGGGACTATTCGCCTGTTCACCGAAGTCGATCGCGCCGACTTTGCGACTCCAGGGAATGTGTGCCCAGGGACCGACGAGCAATTTTTGGTGAGGAGTCCCTTTGCTGACCATCGCCTGATAGAGATGCAGGGTGCCACGCATGAAGGTATCGAACCAGCCGCCCATGTGCAGCATCGGCAGATGCAGTTTGTCCAGGTAGGTTTTAGGTGAAAGCTGGTGCCAATAGTCGTCAGGTTCAGCGTGTGCCAGCCAGGTGTGATAGAAGCAGTCGGGTGCCAGGTTTTTCAAGATGCCCGATCGCGTTGGGACGGCATCACTCAGGGGCAGATTTTTGGCGGCGATCGCCAACATTCGATGCGCCTCTTGATCCCCTTGCAGCCGCGCTGTTTCCGCCGCAATTTGAATGCCCCAACCAAGATTCGCTTGCAGACAAAATGCCCCGTTCTCGTAGGCCCAATCTTCGTACAGGTCACACCCAATCATGGCGGGACAGATGGCTTTGAGGGCAGGCGGTTGAGCGATCGCGGCATACAACTGCGTCATGCCTTGATAAGAAAAGCCATACATCCCAACTGCGCCCGTACTTCCCAGCAATTGCGCTGCCCACTCGACGGCATCGTACCCATCCTCGATCTCAGGCTCAAACAGCTTGAATTCGCCCTCCGAAGTACCTCGCCCTCTCACATCCTGAATCACGACGATGTACCCCTGCGCCGCATACCAGATTGGATGCGCATAGACCACAGTCGAAGCAATCTCCCGCCCATAGGGTTGCCGCATGAGCAGAACAGGAAACTTGCCTTTCTCATCAGGACGATACACATCGGCATCGAGTCGAACGCGATCGCGTGTCCACATCGACACCGTTTCTTTGGGCAAAACCTTAAACATTACTTTCCTTTTTTCAGATTTTTCATTCTCATCAGTTCTTGTAGTTGTAACAAACCACTTCTAAATGAGCAGTTCGTTGAATGTTATTCGGGTAGAAGCGTAAAACCGTCACAATGATTGGGTCTGAACAAGCGAAAGTCGCGTCGATCAAGAGTGAAAACCGTTGTAATCCCCAATCGTTCCGCGATCGCCATGACTGTTGCATCAACAAAGTCAACTCGGCTATCTGCGTATTGTTCTAAAATTTCAGCCGTTCTGCTAATATCTTGAACCATCAGTTCGACGAGAATAAAACGGCTTTGGGGCAGTCCTTGCAGAAAAGCGACAACAATCTCAATGCCTGCCTCTCGTCCGATCAAGTAAGCCACCTCGACTAACACTGTTTGAGGTAACAAAATTGATACAGGTTGAGGATAGAGGGCTGTAACGTCTGCATGTCTTGAGTCACGCCGATTCAATAGAGCCACAACAAATCCGGTGTCAGCTATGACTGCTTCCATGTCCATCCAGATCCAGAATTGCTCTCACTGTGAAGAATGCCTTCTGCTTGAGTCGCAAGATTTGGGGAACCTGTAAAGAGACCAACCAATGGATCAGTTCCAGCTCCAGATTCCTGATTCGGAACTGTGGTAACAGGCTGATAAACCAGGACAATTTCCACCTCTTGATTGGCTAGTTGGGTGGGCAATTGAAGTTGCAGTTTACCGTCTGCGCCAATCCGAGAACGCACTTTGATGGTTTGCATCGCGATCGCCTGTTCAGTTTTCTTCAGGATACTGCGAATTTTGCGCCGCGCCCTTTTGAGGTCAGCACTGGAGCGGGTGTAGCGGGGAGGATTTGATGCAACGTTGCGCGAATCATACAAGCCTTGTGGAAAAGCAGTTTATTGAATCCGTAAATTTACGGCTAGAATCATCAAGTTTCGATGAGGCTGCGGGCAAACCCTGGATTATTTCGGGGGGGGAGTAAAACTGAGGCAGAGAACCAGGCACTCCACGGCGGTACCCAACAGTCCAAAAGCGCCAGTTTGCCGGGGACTGGATACGCTGAAAGTCCACTGGATCTCCTAAAGTTTCAGGGTTCTACCGATTGTTCAAGGCTACGACTGACTCGGAAACCTTTACTGCAATTGGACAGGTAGAAAAATCATGAATTCCTTATTCAAGACGCTCACGGTTACGACAGTTGGCATGACTCTGGCTGGTGCCACCACCATGGTGCAACCCGCTCAGGCATTGACCTTCTTTAGCAACTCAGATCCGGGTGCCGGCCCCGATGCCGCCCGTCCGAACTCGAATGCCGCCGCTGCCAGCTTTGATGCCGCCGCCGCCGCCCTGGGCACGCTCAACACCATTAATTTTGAAGCCCAAACTCTGGGGCTTGACCTGAATAGAACCTTAGCTCCCGGTGTGACCGCGACTTGGTTTAACCAAAGTGGTCTTACAGTTGATGAATTTCCAAGTGTCATTACCGGGTATAACACCACCGCATCAGGCAGCAAGTTCGCCCAGGTCACCCCTATCAATACGGGTATACCAAATGGTGTCACTTTTAGTTTCGCCACCCCGATCCAGTCCTGGGGAGCTTTCTTCACTGGCGTTGGAACATCTGGTGGGAACGTTATCCTCTCCTTTAACAACGGCACCAGCCAAATTCAGAACGTCTTAGGGTCTCCTAACGGCGGAGTTTCTTTTCTGGGCTTTACTGACTCCGGGCGATCGATCGCCTCAATCACCATTCAAAGAAATCAAGGTGGTAATGACATTTTCGGGATTGATGATATGCGCTATGTTGCTATTCCCACTCCAGCACTCCTTCCGGGCTTGATTGGTATGGGCATTGCCGCCATCCGTCGGCGTAAAGTTGCTGCTGCCACCCTGGAATCTGATGCCTAGTCTCTTGCTGGGGTGACTTTTGACCAGACCTTGGAGGTTTTGCAAAACCTCCAAGGTCTTGCCCTTTACAATGTGAGTGAGAGATTTTCCAGTGAACTGCTCAAGCGTATGCCGATCGCGATCGCCACTCCCATCCGTCAAATTGAACTCACTCCAGGCAGTGCGATGCGCATTAATGGTCTGACTTGGGCGGAGTATGAGGCTTTGTTGCAAGAACTGGGGGAGGATCGCTCAACGCGGGTGGCTTATGCGGAGGGAGTGCTAGAAATCAGGATGCCAGGGCAACACCATGAAGCCGCGAATCGGGTGCTAGCCGCGATCGCGTTAACGTTAGCGGAAGAATTGGGGCTGGAATTCAATGATCTGGGATCAATGACCTTGAATCGCCCTGATTTGAACCGGGGGATTGAGCCAGATAGCTGTTTTTATATCCAAAATGCTGAAGCAGGGCAAGGCTTAGGGGCTGTCATTTCTGAGCAGTTACCGCCTGACTTGGCTTTAGAGGTTGATATTGCCAATCGATCCGATAGCAAAATGAGCATTTATCAGGCGATGGGGATCCCGGAAGTATGGCTCTATCAAGATCAGCGGTTGCAGATCAAACAGTTGCAGGCGGAAGGATACATTGATGTTGCCATCAGCCGAGCATTTCCGGCAATCACTTCAGAGCAGTTAAATCAATGGCTAGATCTGCGCCGGTCGGGGACTGACCTGACCGTCATTCGTGCCGTTCGCCAATTTTGCCGCACCCAGTTGAACGCGTAGCCTCTCACCCTGTCGAAGTCAGGCAAAGGCAGGGGCGGGCGATCGCCGTAACACCGCCATATCTTCCGCATCCAACTCCACCGGAATGCCGCTGCGAATCAGTTCCGCAAAATCTTCATTCGGCACCATGAAACAGAGGGCATAGAGGCGATCGCTACCCGTATTACAAATCTCATGAATTCCCGTCGGCGGCACCAGAATGCTATCCCCGGCGCGAATCGGCACCGTTTTGCCATCACAGGTCGCCGTCCCCTCACCCTTCAGCACAAAAAACATTTCCACTGCCAACTGATGCCGATTCGGGGGCGTTTTTCCCCCCACATCAAAAATCTCCACACACAATGTCAGCGACATATTCGCCGACTGCGGATCAAACACGATCGCCAACCGATTCGAATCATGGGGACTGATCCGAAATGCCTGATAGTCGGTCGGCGACTTTACGACGGGAATCACGCAACTGGGGTCGGTCATAGGGGGGAGTGGTAATGGGTAATGGGTAGTGGGGAGTGGTAATGGGTAATCGGTAATGGGTGATGGGTAATCGGGAATGGGTCGTTGGTAATGCGTGGTGGGTAATGAGTCATGGGCAATTGACGGTTGATATCGGGTTATTGATATTTGCAGACAAATAATTATTCGCTCCTCATCCACTACCCATCACCCATCACCCATCACCCATTACCCATTACCCATTACCCCAATTTAATTGCCTGCAAAATTCCCGCCGAATTTGCCACGAAGCCAAAACACTGCTTGACGTTATAGAGGGTGGCCTGCCAGCAGTAGGCGGGAGAGGTGGTGGCGGTGCAGTCTTGGAGCAGGATGCAGTCGTAGTTGAGGAAGTTGGCATCTTGCAGGGTGACCATGACGCATTGATCCGCATTCACACCAGCAAACAATAGGGTAGTGCGTCCGAGGTTCTTCAAGATACTGTCTAAGGGGGTGTCCCAGAAGCCACTCATGCGGTATTTATCGACTTTCACATCTTCCGGCTTTTGTTCAAGTTCATCCACTACGGCAGCCGCCCAACTGTCTTTTTGCAAGACGGGTGCGCCATTGCTGGGGAGGGGGTCGCTCAGTCCCACGCCATCACCCGTGGGATCGTAGACATGGCGGGTGGCGGCGCTGATGTTGAGTAAGTCGGGACGGTTGCCCCAGTTGATCCAGACAATGGGAACGCTCACACTCCGGAGCGCTGGCAGCAAGACTTGTAAGGCTCCAATGGGCGATCGCGCCGGACTGATATCCACCCCAATACTCGCCAACCAGCCATCCGGATGACAAAAATCATTCTGCATATCGATCACCAGGATGGCAGTTTTCGCCAGATCCAGCCGCAGCGTTTTTGTCTCCGTGGGCAACGTGATGATCTGAGACGGCAAGGGGGGACGGGTGATATCCGCGATCGCCGCATCAACTGACCAGGCATTCGGCGGCACCCCCAAAATTTTTAACGCTTCACTCATCCCTCATCCCCTCCAACACATAGACTGATTGCTCTAATCTCAGATCTTTGCCGGGGGGCTTCCCCCCGGTCCCCCGCTTCGTGGGGTACTAACTCCCCCACACCCTCCGAACAAGAGTCCTTATTACACGCAACAATCTGAGTTTCAGATAATGGTGTCCCAATCTTAGTTCTAGAAGGAATCACCCATCACCCATTACCCATCACCCATTACCCATTACCCATTACCTCCCTCCCCCCAATCCCCTACCCCCTTCCAATCTGCCTCCATCCTCCACACAACCGCCAATCGAAAATGTTTGTGATGCACGATTTGAGAATGGTATGGTGACTTTTCGTAGGATCGATCGTCCACTCTGACGCATGACCCAATTACCGCCTGTGGCTCCCAGTAAAGTGTGGCTGGACAAGCACCGTGAAGAGTTGCAACCTGTCGGCATTCTGGCAGGGGTGTTTTTTGTCGTGACTCTGGCGATCGGCCTACATCGCTACTTGACTTTCTACGCCTCCTACGACCAGGGCATTTTCGGGCAACTATTCTGGAATGGCATTCATGGCCGCTTCTTTCAAAGTTCCCTGTCGTCGGTGCTATCGGGTGCGGTGATTCACGACAAGCAAGTGCCCACCGTTTTTTACCATCGCTTAGGGCAACACTTCGATCCTATTCAACTGCTCTGGCATCCGATTTACGCGCTGTTTCCCAATCCAGCCACGCTCGTCATCTTGCAGTCAGCATTCGTCACGCTGGCAGGCTTGGTGCTGTATGCCCTGGCGAGACATTATTTACAACCGCGTTTGTCTTTGTGGATCACTGCCGCTTTTTATGGTTCAGTTGCGGTCATTGGGCCGACCCTCTCGAACTATCACGACCTCAGCCAGATTCCGCTGTTTCTCTTTACCTTGCTCCTTGCCTTTGAAAAGCGTTGCTGGTGGTTGTTCTGGTTGATGGCCGTGTTTACGGTGCTGGCACGACAGGATACGGGCGTGATCCTGTTTGGGATTGGGTTGTACTTAATTGCCAGTAAGCGATCGCCCTGGGTGGGGGCGGGTGTCTGTGGGTTGGGCTTCGGCTATGTGGTCTTGGCGAGTAATGTGCTGATGCCGATGTTCTCGAAAGATGTGGCGCAACGCTTCATGATCGAGCGCTTCGGACATTTTGCCAAAGGCGAAGAAGCGTCTTCCCTGGATATCCTCTGGGGCATTTTGACGAATCCCGGCATTGTGATTGGTCACTTGCTCTCGTCGTTCGATCGCAAACTCCTCTACCTGCTGGGACAAACGTTGTCTCTCGCCTTTGTGCCCCTGATCTCTCCGAGTGCCTGGGTGCTGATCAGTACGCCGTTAGCCCAGCTTTTTCTCCAGGCCGGAGATTCGCGACTGTCGATTTATATTCGCTATGCGATTACCCTCTCGCCGGGAATATTTTACGGGGCGATTCTCTGGTGGTCGGTGCGTCAAGACCAGTTCCGATCGCGGTTTCGCCAATTCTGGAGAGGGTTCATCATCCTGTCACTCCTGATTACGGTTCTGGTGAATCCCCATCGATCGCTCTATTTCCTGGTGCCCGATTCCTTTGATCCCTGGGTACAGGTGCCACTGACGCGCCAATGGTCACACGCCGCCAACCTGCGATCGCTGATCCAACAGGTGCCGCCGGATGCCAGTGTGACTGCTACCACCTATGTTGTGCCGCAGATGGCGACCCGGCGTGCCATTTTGCGATCGCCCTTCATCGAATATCGGGATGACGACCAACAGGTGAAACTGGTGGATTACATTCTGGTAGATCTGTGGCAATTGCGTGAATATCAACCTGCCTTCCGTGAAGAACGGCAATACTTAGCCGATCTCCTGCCCCGCATCGATTATTGGATGCAGGAAAAGAATTACGGGCTACAGGCAATTCAGGATGGCGTGCTGCTCTTCCACCGCGATCGCCCTTCCCCGCCCGAACTGACCGCTGCCTGGAAAACCTTGCAAGCAGAGTATCAGTCAGTTTTGCCACCCCAGAAGAAATAGGACTAGTGGCCTACGGCATGAGTTAATCTACCGTGGGGTGGGCATCTTGCCCGCCCAGGCCAAAAGCTTGCCCAACGGACGGTTGAACTAATCCCGCCGCTGTCTACTAGAGTCCCGTCAACCTGTCAGTTTTATCGTCGGGGTGGGTCCGCAAACGGATCAATCGTGGGCAGCGAGGACGGGATGGAAGGCATGGGGGTCGGAGTTTCCAGCGGCATGGGTAACGGCTCATTGGAAAGCGGCACTTTGGCAGACGGCACGATCGCCAGCTCAACCGTCCGCTTCACTGGCGCACAGCCCTGCAACGTCGCCTCGACGGTAATCTTGTCATTTACCAGCGATCGCGGTGCCGTGTACGTCGTTTTCCCTTCCACCGTCACCCGCGACGCAAACTGTCCATAGGTCGATCGCCATTGATACATGACAGGCTTCTGATCCGGATTATCCACATCCACCGAGAAAATTCGCGTTTCACCCGCCGGCACCACCAGCGGCAAACCTTCTGGCGCTTGAATCCGTTTGGGCGGCTCCTCCGGCTTCGTGCTAGGCTTCAGCACCGCCACATCAAAAATCCGCGTCGAGCAAACCTCCACGGGTTGCTCCACCCGCATCCACGGCTGCACAATCAAATCCCAGGTGCCATACACCCCGATCGCCACTACCACCAGGGGCACGCCATAGCGGTTCAGTTGCTCTAGCCAGGTTTGCGGTTTTGCCATGTTCACCCGTCGCACAAGACTGACTCTATTCTCGACTCCAGCAGGGCGATCGCAACAGGAGTTAGATGGGGTCTCATCATCTCTTTATGGGAGGAGATAGGAGTCAGGAGTCAGGAGTCAGGAGTCAGGAGGGGAAGGAAGGTGAGGGGAAGAAGGGGAAAGAGCGACCCCAAATTTAGTAGAGACGTACCGCTGGTACGTCTAGGAAATTGCCGGAAAAGAGAAAATCCCGTAGAG
>JAIXVO010000014.1 GCA_027482985.1 Cyanobacteriota bacterium | reverse complement strand
GGGCAGCGTTCCATTGCGGATCGGAATTGCCATTCCGCTGCACAAAGTTGTAGCCTACATATTTTTCCAGGAAGGCGAGTTTGCGGCCATCGGACATCAGTCCGCGCGATCGCGGGGCTTCCACATCGGCCCAACGATACAGGATGCTGGTTGTTTGATTCAGCACTTGTTGACTGAAGGCGACATCCCAGGTTGTGGGCTTCAGAGCAGCAAAGTTCCGCACCAGCCCCAGCAGGGTCGGATCATTGCTCATGGCGATATAGAGGTTGGCAACCTGACCATTCCCCCGGAGTGAAGGCAGGAAAAGGGTTTCGGCTTTAAGCTGATACTCTTTGTCGTAAATGGTGTTGGTCTGGTCGAGGGCAAACCAGACATCGGCAATCTGGCGTGTCGTGCCGCTGGCAGTCGTGTAGCTACTGATGCTGCTGATCCGATTGCCCTGGTTAAATTGGCTGACCACCTGATAGTTCAGGTTAATGCTGCGAATCCCCCAATCATTCAGGGTTCGCAGTTCGCCAATATTGCTGTAGCCATCCTGGTTATAATCCCGCCAAATCATCAAATTGGCAAACTGGGCATCACGGGCATCAATCAAATTGTCGTTGTTACTATCCAGTTGTTTGAGGATGATGAAGCCGTCAGTCGTCGCATTCCCAAACAATTCAGTGATGTCATCGATCCGACGATTGCCATTGCGATCGAGAGCCAGCAGCCCATCATCTGCCCTCACCCACCCCGTCTGCTCCGCAAACCCATCCGCATCCAGGTCAAAAAAAGTACGCGAATTCGTCAACGCAGTCAGTTCAATCCCATCCCCATCCAAATCCAGCACCAGCGGACTAATTGCATTTGAGCCTTTGCCCATCCCTCCCGAAGCACCGCTACCTGGACGGCTAGGAGGAAGGGGAGGATTGTTCGTAGGGAGAGATGGTCTTGGAGGAGGCAACGGAGCATTATCCTCAGGGGAGGATGGTCTTGGAGGAGGCAACGGAGCATTACTAGGATTGCCTGGTGAACCTGGTGGATTTGCAGGAACACCTGGATGTCGGGGCCAAATAGGAGGTATAAAATCCCTAAGATTATTCCACAGGCTGTCCAAATTTCTAGCTGTGCCGACATTTTCGAGGGTTTTATTTAGAGTTCCTAATCCAGCTAAACCAATATCTTGTGCAAGATCTAAAAACGCACCACTTGGGTTGTCACTTGAAGCAGCCCCTAATATACCCAGTGAAAGACCAGCAATTCTTGTTGCTGGAGTTGGTATCATTCCTATCAATGTCCCGCTTATTATCAGTCCTTTGGAAATATTTGATTTGTACTGATAAAAACTTGGGAGTTCAAGGAATAATCCACTAGGGTCAATAAATGAAACAGGGTTATTTCCAGCATACCGATATATGTTGGTATCACCCCCCTGTAGTCCAATCGGATCAAAGTTGTTGAATCTACCATCTCCAGAGTTGTAAAACCTTGCTCGTGCGAAATGAAGATAACTTGTTTCATTCATCAAGCCCCATTGCCCGACGTACTCAAATGAGTTGGTGACACCCTCCGTGCTGAGTAAGCTTTCTCCGAAGGGACGGTAGGCGTAGCGATTGATATAGCCGCCAGAAGCATTGGTCAGCCCTGCTGTAGAACCCAGTAAATCGGAATCGTAATAAGCGGCGTTAGTTCCATTGAATCGACTGACTAAACCAATACCATGTACATAGTTTGTTCCTGACCCACCGCTGTATTCACCAACTACATTTCCCAGCCCAAATGGGTCAACCAAAAAGTCTGTTCGCACGCCGTTGCGGGTTGTGGCGATGCGATTGCCGAAAGCATCATATTCGTAGGTAAAGGTGCCTTCTGGGGTGGTTGCGCCAATGAGTTGATTTTGTCTGTTGTAAGTGTAGGTGGTGGTTTGGGTGCCGTTGACGACTCGGATCAGATTACCATCGGCATCATAGGTGTGAGTGGCATTGCCAACAGTGGTGTATTGGTTCAGGTTATTCGCAGCATAGTTCGTCGTTACGCCATTAAGCACGGTGCGGATTCGATTGCCTGCTGCATCATAAACATATTGCAAATCCTGATTCGTAATGCTGGCATTGGTGGAGGCGAACTGGGCGCGGGTTAACTGTCCAGAGGCATCGTAGGTGTACGTCCAGCGACCGTCGCGGGTGTTGGCACTGGTTTGTTGGCCCAGGGTGTTGTAGGTGTACTGGAAAAATGAATTGAGCGTGCCATTCGGGGCAAAGTTGTTAATCGCCGTCACCTGACCCGCAGTGTCATAGGTGTAAGTGGTGTAGGTGCCATTACCATTGCTTTCCCGCGACAGGCGACTGTTGGCATCATAGGTGTAGGCAACAATGCGGGTGCCAGCGGCGTTCCTCAGTTCCGAGAGGCGACCCTGGGCATCATAGCTGTAATTTACGGTGAACCCGGTTTGATCCACCATCTGGGTGCGTCGTCCGATCGCATCGTAGGTAAAGGCTAGCGATCGCCCCCCCGGATAGGCGATTCGGGTCAGACGATTGTTTGTGTCATAGGTCAGGCTGGTCGTCCCACCCCGAACATCTCGCACCGTCGCCACTCGTCCGGCACTATCGTAGGTGAATTGCTCAAACGTACCATCGCCAAACTCCTTGCGGGTCATGCGTCCGGCACTATCGTAGGTGTAATTAAACGTATCGCCACTGCGCTCTCTCACCTGGGTCAAGCGTCCAGATAGATCATAGGTGTAGGATTCCGATCGCCCATCCAGATAGGTAATCCCGGTCAGTTCCCCATAGGCATTGTAGGCATACTGGGTTACCTGTCCCTTCGCATCCCGCACCGTGGTTGGGGCATTGGAGTTGGAGCCATAGGTAAAGTTAAGCGTCTGGTTCGCCGGGTCAGTTTGACTGGTCAGCCGTCCCTGAGCATCGTAGGTGTATTGATAGACCTGGCTACCGGGTGCGGTAATCTGGCTGAGATTACCGCCAGTGTTGTAAGCAAACTGCGTCGTGCGACTTTGGGGATCTTGAATGCTTTGTAGTTGCCCTGTGCTGGTAAACCGCAGTTGGGTGGTTGCGCCCGTCGCATCTTTAACGTTAATCACACCAGGGGAAACGTATTCGTAAGTGGATGACATAGGACTCCTCATTCATGTCTTGGGTTAGCAAGTGGTCGCTGTCAGGCTGTGCGCAAGCACCCCGAAACTCGTCCCGCATCAGGACAACTGCTAATCATTCGCCGCTTCTGGAAGGTATGCAATTTATGTTGAAAAAAATGGAAGGCGCTGAGATGTTGCCACTAACGCAGTGACTTCAAACCATCCGTTTGCCGCCAGAGCGATCCCTGCGAGTCGGGCGCGATGGCACTTACGCCAACTGGCAGACAAAGCAGTGGCGTTAAAACTTGTACCTGCCATCGCCATCGCCCTGTGGAACATGGCGACGACTATATGCAAATTGTGGTGGGACACCGCCACCCCTGGTTGCATCATCCACGGGTGGCGGTGTCAGCGCTGCGCCCCCCCATGGGTCATGCAAGAATTGGGGTCAGAGGCGCAACAGGTCTTTGACCAAGCCTTGAGTCGTTGAGGTATCAGCCATTGTCAT
>JAIXVO010000035.1 GCA_027482985.1 Cyanobacteriota bacterium | reverse complement strand
TAATCAAGCGTTTGCTTCAGCAATTGAACCAGCGGTGTGTTATTGACTGTTTGCGCCCAAATTGATCCAAAAGCAAGGCTGCGCGTATCGCTGGAGAACCAGGCTGATCTCCGCCATCAGCCGCCGCCCTGCCTGTCTACTCCGTTGCCTCAATCGTGCCAGCAACCAACACTCCTGCTCTCAGGTAACGACCAATGAGCCGCAAAAGCACTCTTAGCCACCACCTTGCAAGCAATGCGAGACATCAGCACGTCATGATTGACTGTATCAAAGAATTTCTCTAGCTCCAGGCCAACCACATACCGATACCCCGGCTTCACAATGGTCTTTACTGGCTAAATCGCGCCAGCAGCAGAGCGGTTCGGTCGGCTCCCAAAACGCGACTCGCAAAATCCAGGGTCGAAGATGGGAGAGCGCACTTGCACAATGGCTTGTTGGCGCACTCGGTCAATAACACAAGGCACACCCAACTTCCGTTCTCCCTTACCGTGTGGCTTAGAAATCATCACCCGTCGCACGGGGCACGGTTGGTATAGCCGTCGCCATGTGTAACGTGGCAGAAGTGAGTCAGAACACCTACCCAGCATTGGCTCTTGCCGACCTGACTTATCCTAAGTGTTCTGACCAAAGCTATAGTTGCCATTCGTCAGGAATTGGCACATCTCACTCCAATGCTCGCGGACATAGGGAGGAAAATCGGCTCAGATCATCCCATCACTGCTGGGCGCACCTTTGTTCAATTGCACTCGTTCCCAGGCTCGTTTCACATTGTCGCGAGTCGTTAGCCAGCCCGATCGCCCAGCTTATCCACGTTCCCGAATGTAACGCTGAGCATCTTAAGCGTAGGTTTCCAGTGAACAGGCGATAGCAAATAACCTGCAATAACCCTACTCCATTGGAACCCTACTCCATTGGGAGACGACGGCATTTAGATATCGAGATCAGTCAGATTCAATTTCGGCCCGTAGGTTTCGATGAACTCGCGGCGGGGAGCAACCCGATCGCCCATCAAGACGGTAAACACGCGATCGGCTTCAGCGGCATCCTCGATCGCCACTCGTTTCAGGGTGCGGCTTTCTGGATTCATGGTGGTATCCCAGAGTTGTTGGGGCATCATTTCCCCTAACCCTTTGAAGCGCTGAATTTCGTACTTGGCGTTTTCCGGGAAACCTGATGTGATTTGATCCCGTTCGCGATCGCTATAGCAGTAGTAATGGTTGCGACCCCGCTCAATCTTGTAGAGGGGCGGGCAGGCAATGTAGACAAAGCCCTGATCCACCATGTCGCGCTGGTAGCGATAGAAGAACGTCAGCAGCAGGGTACGAATGTGTGCCCCGTCCACGTCCGCGTCCGTCATGATCACAATCCGGTGATAGCGCAATTGGCCCGACTCGAATTCTTCCCCTTTGATGCCCAACCCTAGAGCGGTAATCAAGGCTTGAATTTCAGTGTTCTTATAAATCTTGGCATCGTCCGTCTTTTCGATGTTGAGGATCTTCCCTCGGAGTGGCAGAATCGCCTGGAAACGGCGATCGCGCCCTTGCTTGGCACTGCCTCCCGCAGAATCCCCTTCCACAATGAAAATTTCCGATTCCGACGGATCGCGAGAACTGCAATCCGCCAATTTCCCTGGCAACGTCGAAGATTCCAACACCGATTTGCGGCGGACTAGTTCACGGGCTTTCCGCGCTGCTTCGGCGGCACGGTAGGCTTCCAGCGCTTTCTCGATAATGGCATCCGCCACCCCTGGGCGGAACTCCAGATATTCCGTCAGCACTTCACCCACCAACGAATCCACAATGCCGCGCACTTCCGTATTGCCCAGCTTCGTCTTCGTTTGCCCTTCAAATTCCGGCTCCGGCACCTTCACCGAAATCACACCCGTCAAGCCTTCGCGGACGTTTTCCCCGGCCAACTTATCGTCGTCTCGGAGTTTGTTGCGTTTCCGCGCGATCGAGTTCATCGTGCGGGTCAACACCGTCTTCAGCCCTTCCAGGTGGGTGCCGCCATCGATCGTCCGAATGTTGTTGGCAAACCCCAGCAAGTTATCCGTGTAAGCATCTGCCGACCACTGCAACGCCACTTCCACCTGCACGTTGTTGCGTTCGCCTTGCACGTAGACGATTTCTTCATGCAGCGGTTGTTTATCCCGGTTCATGTAGGCGACGTATTCCCGAATGCCACCTTCATAGAAATAGCTCTCCACCTTGGGTTCGCCCGTTTCCAACAGCTCCAACCGATTGTCGGTAAACGTAATTCGCACACCCCCATTCAGGAATGCCAGTTCGCGCATCCGTCCAGACAGGGTGGCGTAGGTGAAGGTAGTACCCGTGGTGAAGATGGTGGGGTCGGGTAAAAAGGTAACTGAGGTTCCCGTACGCTCCCCGGCTCCGGGTTCCGCCTGCATTTTGGTCGCAGGCACCCCGCGTTCAAACCGCTGCGTATGGATCTTGCCGTCGCGCCAAACAGTGACTTCGAGCCATTGCGACAGCGCATTCACAACGGAAACGCCCACCCCATGCAAACCACCCGTAACCTTATAACCACTATCGCCGCCAAACTTACCGCCCGCCCCTAACACCGTCAACACTGTTTCGACCGCAGATTTACCTGTGCGGGGATGAATATCAGTGGGAATGCCGCGCCCATCATCGACAACCGTGACGGAACCATCGGGATTCAGAGAAATTTGAATATTTTTGCAATATCCGGCCAGCGCTTCATCTACGGAGTTGTCCACAACCTCGTAAACTAAATGATGCAGCCCTCGCTCCCCGGTGCTGCCGATATACATACCAGGGCGTTTGCGGACGTGCTCGATCCCCTCCAGGACTTGAATCTGCTCGGCACCGTAGTTGTTAGTCATGCAGGCAACGCTCCAACCGGAATAATGCGGCTTGAAACCGAAGATTGGTTTCAAAATACCAAAACCATCCAAAATTATAACACAAAAGCCTTAAAAGCGCTGTTAGAGACGTTTCCTGTTGCATTTATAGTAGGGATGAACCCCACTTCAAAATCTCATGCCTCTCGCCCCTTCCAATACATCAAATCAAAGTACGGATGTACCAAATGAGTCTGTGCCGGGGCTGATCGTGATTTGTGGGGCGACAGCAACGGGCAAATCGGGGTTAGCGATCGCGATCGCGGAGTGGTTGCAAGCAAGTCGGCTAAATTCTGCCATCATCAGTGCCGATTCGCGCCAAGTGTATCGAGAATTTAACATTGGCACCGCGAAACCCGCTCTCGTCGACCAACAGCGGGTGCCGCACTATCTGATTGATATCTGTGACCCCACTGAGACGTTGACCGTGGCAGATTATCAGGTGCAGGCGCGGGCGGCGATCGAGCCAGGAGTCAGGAGTCAGGAGTTAGAAGGCAGAAGAGAGGCGGCAGGAGTCGGAAGAGAGGCGGCAGGCGGCAGGCGGCAGGCGGCAGGCGGCAGAAATACAGTTGCCCACTCCCTCACTCCCTCACTCCCTCATTCCCTCTCCCTCTCCCTCCCCCTCCTCGTCGGCGGCACCGGCCTCTACATTCGCGCCATCACAAGAGGCATGGTTATCCCAAGAGTGCCGCCGCAGCCGGAGTTACGATCGCAGTTGCAGGCGTTGGGGCAAGCGACTTGTTATGCCATGTTGCAACAGGTGGATGCGCGAGCGGCGGACAAGATTCATCCCCATGATCAGGTGCGGACGTTGCGATCGCTGGAGGTGTATTACACGACGGGGCGATCGCTGTCGGCGCAGCAGGGTGAGCAGCCACCCAGTTATCCAATGCTGCACATTGGGTTGGATTGCGGAGAGCCGGAACAATTGCGATCGCGCATTGCCTGCCGCGCCAAACAGATGGTGGCAGCAGGCTTTGGGGATGAAGTGGAGTGGCTCTGTCAGAAGTATGGCGCGGATTTGCCGCTGCTCAATACGTTGGGGTATGCCGAATTTAAACAGTATGTGGCGGGGCGATCGACGTTAGAGACGGCGTTGGAACAAACGATTATCCATACTCGCCAGTTTGCCAAACGCCAACGCACCTGGTTTCGAGCGGTGCCGGAAATTCAATGGTTTGAGGCGACGGCACCCGATCTAGTCACGCAAGTGCAGCACCGGATTGAGCAGTTTGGGCAGGCTCACAGTTGGTTCTGAGGGGGGCGCGCTCGCGATAGGCAAGTTAAACTATTTGTATTCGAACTATTTCCATTGAACGTCTCTTTGCGGGGTGACTCCCGCAGTTCATCGCCGGGATATCGCTGCTCACCATGTCTAAAAAATCGATTTCATCGGCTCAAACAGATGCCGCCCCACCCAGCGGAGATCTACCCTTGAAGCCCAGTCAGGTGGCGGCACAAGAACCCGCCCTGGCGTTATTGCGGGAATTGGTCAAAACGTACCAGGCGTTTTACGCCTACGATGATGCTCACATTCGGCAGTTGGGGCTGACGATGCCGCAGTTTGATGTGATTGCCACTTTGGGGAATACCCCCGGCATGATGATGAGCCAACTCGCCGAAAAAACGCTGGTCACGAAAGGCACTCTGACGGGGATTGTCGATCGCCTGGAGCAAAAAGGCTTGGTGCGGCGGGAAGTGCCACCGGACAATCGGCGATCGTTCATTGTGTTGCTGACTCCCGCCGGGCAACAGTTATTTGACGAGATTTTCCCGACTCACATTGCTTATCTCAAGGAGCGCTTGCAACCGCTCAGTGAGGCGGAAATGACCGCATTGCAAAGCAGCTTACACCGCTTACGACAGCTCTTTTAACGCCAGTCTCTTGGTATGCTGGAAGTCCGAAGTCTTACTTCATCAGCCCTTCGTCTTTAAACTCATGCCTACTCTTGCGACTTCTTCTGCTCTCGCGTTTCCCCTGGCTGCGGTGGTTGGTCAGGAAGCCATTAAGCTGGCATTACTCTTAGCCGCGATCGATCCGGGTTTGGGCGGTGTGGTGATCGCGGGTCGCCGGGGGACTGCCAAATCCGTGATGGCGCGGGCGTTGCATGCGTTATTGCCACCGATCGAAATTGTCCAGGGTTCGTTGAATGGTGATCCCAATGCGCCGACCGAATGGGATGACGAAACTGTCCGGCAGTTGGGCGATCGCGACACCGATATACCGACGGAAGTGATTCCGGCACCGTTTGTGCAAATTCCCCTGGGCGTGACCGAAGATCGGCTGCTGGGGTCGGTGGATGTGAGTCAGTCGATTAAGCAAGGCGAGACCATCTTTCAACCGGGGCTGCTGGCGGAAGCACATCGGGGCGTGATGTATGTGGATGAGTTGAATTTGCTGGATGATCAGAACGCCAATCTCCTGTTAACCGTCCTGACCGACGGTTGGAACCAAATTGAGCGGGAAGGCATCAGCTTTCGCCATCCCTGCCAACCCTTGCTGATTGCCACCTACAACCCAGATGAGGGCGATTTGCGGGATCATTTGCTCGATCGCATCGCGATCGCCCTTTCTGCGGATCAGGTATTGGGACTGGATGATCGGGTACAGGCCGTGGCTCAAGCGACAGAGTATGCCAACTCACCGCAACAGTTTTTGGCGCAATATGCCGAAGACCTGGACTCGCTCAAAACGCAAATTATCCTGGCGCGAGAATGGCTCAAGGATGTGCGGATTACCCACGACCAAATTCAGTATTTAGTAACAGAAGCCGTGCGGGGTGATGTGCAAGGGCATCGGGCGGAACTGTTTGCCGTGCGCGTCGCGAAAGCCCATGCCGCGCTAGAAGGTCGCACCGACGTGAACGCAGATGACCTGCGTCGCGCCGTGGAATTGGTGATTATTCCGCGATCGACGATCGTGCCGCCCCCGCCGGAAGAGCAACAACCGCCCCCACCGCCGCCACCACCACCGCAAGATCAGTCGGAGCAGGAGCAGGACGAAGAGGACGAACAGGAAGAGGAAGACGACGACAATGAGCCGGATCAAGAACCGAACAATATTCCAGAGGAGTTTGTGTTCGACCCGGAAGGCGTGATTCTCGATCCGGAAGTCTTGTACTTTGCACAGATGGCAACTCGGCGCGGCAAGTCAGGCAGTCGCACCATGATTTACTCCGACGATCGCGGGCGGTACATCAAACCCGTCCTGCCACGGGGCAAAGTGCGCCGCATTGCCGTGGATGCCACATTGCGATCGGCAGCCCCTTATCAGAAGGCCAGAAGGCAGAGGGCAGAAGTCAGGAGTCAGGAGTCAGGAGTCACAGCCCCCCAACCCTCGACCCCCAACCCCCAACCCCCAACCCCCATTTCCCGCAAACGCGTCTACGTCGAACAAGCTGACATTCGCGCCAAACGATTGGCGCGAAAGGCTGGGGCGCTGGTGGTGTTTGTGGTGGATGCGTCCGGGTCGATGGCTCTGAATCGGATGAATTCGGCGAAAGGGGCGGTGTTGCGCCTACTGACGGAGGCGTATCAGAATCGCGATCAGGTGTCGTTGATTCCGTTCCGGGGAGAGCAAGCCGAGGTGTTGCTGCCGCCGACGCGATCGATTGAAGCGGCAAAACGTCGGCTGGATCGATTGCCCTGTGGCGGAGGGTCACCTTTAGCACACGGGCTGACGCAAGCGGTGCGGGTGGGGATGAATGCTCAGCAATCCGGCGACATTGGGCAGGTGGTGATTGTGGCCATTACGGATGGGCGCGGGAATGTGCCACTGGCCAGATCTTTGGGCGAACCGTTGGAGGATGGAGAGAAGCCAGACATCAAAGCCGAGTTGCTGGATATTGCGGGCAAAATTCGAGGGATCGGGTTTCAACTGCTGGTAATTGATACCGAGAACAAGTTCATTTCTACCGGACTCGCGAAGGAATTGGCGAAACAAGCAGGTGGCAAGTATTACCACTTACCCAAGGCGACCGATCAGGCGATCGCATCGATGGCACGCAATGCGATCGCGGATATGAAAAGTCGGTAACACTAACAATGGAGCAGGATTTATAGCGCAGGGACTATCCTGTGCGTAAATCCCATGAAAAATTTCACTGTTCATTTATAGAATAGAGAAAGAAAAGATGCCAACTTTACGCAATTTCTCGGAGAATGCTTGCAGTAATTTGCATAATTTCACTGAGTCTCATTTTCATAAATCCT
>JAIXVO010000245.1 GCA_027482985.1 Cyanobacteriota bacterium | reverse complement strand
CTAACGATAAAACTTCTCACCGATCAAAAGCTGGTGTTGCGGTAGACTTTATCTCTAAAATACAGACGTACACGTAAGGCATTCAGTCCAACTAACCCATGCTGCTGAAATCCACCACCCGTCACATCCACATCTTCACGGCCACCGTGGAGAATAATGAGTTGGTTCCCAGTGAAAACGTGCTGACGCTGGATGTCGATCCTGATAACGAATTTAATTGGAGTGAGGAAGCGTTACAGCAGGTGTATCGCCGCTTTGATGATCTGGTTGAAGCTTACAACGGTGCTGATTTGACCGAGTACAACATTCGGCGGATTGGCTCTGATTTGGAACACTTTGTGCGATCGCTGTTACAGAAAGGGACGATCTCTTACAACCTGAATAGTCGCGTGCTGAACTACAGCATGGGCGTGCCGCAGGTCGTCTCCACCGAAGGCTAAAGCTTACAAATTGTTAACTCTGATTCAGGGAGAGAATTGATTCTCCGTTTGAGAAAGCCCATCTGTCGGGCTTTTTCGCTTTTTTGCCAGATTTGCGCCATCACCCAACTGTGAGGAAATGCGATCAATCGACTCCCTACCTTCAAAATTTTTAATAAAAAGGCTCATCAAATCGGTCTACCTTAACAATTTAGGTGCTTTAGCGCGTTTCAAATTCCTGATAGCCCTGTAAACAAACGTTACGCTGAGAAATTTAGCATGAGCAGTAATTTAGCAACCAAGCTGCGTGAAGGGACGAAAAAGTCTCACACCATGGCAGAGAATACGGGTTTCATCGCCTGTTTTCTGAAAGGAACCGTTGAAAAAACTTCTTACCGCACGTTGGTGTCCGATCTTTACTTCGTCTACTCGGCGATGGAAGAAGAGCTGGAACGCCAGAAAGACCACCCGATCATTTCCCAAATTTACTTCCCAGAGTTGAACCGCAAGCCAGCGCTGGAGCAAGACCTGTACTACTACTATGGGGCGAACTGGCGGGACAATATTGCGCCTTCTGCTGCCGCTCAAGATTACATTGCGCGGATTCGGGCAGCTTCCAACACGGCTCCGGAATTGCTGGTGGCCCACTCCTACACCCGTTACCTGGGGGATTTGTCCGGTGGGCAAATTCTGAAAGGCATCGCTCAACGCGGGATGAATCTGGTGGAAGGGGAAGGCACGAACTTCTATGAGTTCCCCACGATCGCCGATGAGAAGGCGTTCAAAGCCAAATATCGGCAAGCCATGAATGATTTGCCCGTGGATGAAGCCACTGCGAATCGGATTGTGGATGAAGCCAACGATGCTTTTGGGATGAACATGAAAATGTTCAAGGAGTTGGAAGGCAGTCTGATCAAGGCGATCGGGGTGATGTTGTTCAACTCCCTCACCCGTCGCCGGAATCGGGGCAGTACGGAACTGGTGACGGCTGAGTAGTCGCATTGGTGCAAGCAGGGTTGGTTTGCAGGATCCTGGGGGCTTGGTGATGGCATCCATCATCCTGTCTTCAGGATTCACTGGTGTAAGGGGGAGGGACGGCAGCGCGAATGCAAGAATTTGATGTAGTGGTCGTGGGTGGCGGGCCAGCGGGGGGACAATGTGCGCGATCGCTGGCCAAAGCGGGACGGCAGGTGTTACTCGTCGAACGCCACCAGACTTTTGCCATCAACAGTTTTTCCAGCGCGGGTACGCCCCTGGAAACCATGACTCAATATGACCTCCCAGACAGCGTGGTCGGCGCTTACTGGGATAAATTCGTGATCGTGACTTCCACCAAAGTCGGACGCTGGCAAGCGGTAAACCCCCAGGGGACGGTGCTAGATTTTGGCAAGTTGCGAGAATTTTTGGCGAGTGAAGTGCGTCGTTACGGCAGTGAAGTCTGGATGGGGTGTCGCTACGTTTCCCATGCAACCGCATCTGACTCCACGGAAGTCCTGTTGATGCAGTCCCAAACGCCAGTGCGAGTCAGAACGAAAGTGCTGGTGGATGCTACGGGACCGTTTCGAGCCGTCATCCAGGCACGCGGTCAGGCAGAGCCGGATTATTTGGTCGGCACTGGGATCGAATATTTGATTGAAGTAGAAGATGCCGTCTATCAACAGTGTGCGGATGCTCTGACTTTCTTTCTGGGTTACAAGTGGATGCCCAAGGGCTATTCCTGGATTTTTCCGATGGCGGCACCTCAATTAAAGGTGGGGGCGGCACTCTTCAAAGCGGATCACCAGTATGTGAAACAAATGCAGCCCTTAAAGCACTACATCCATTTGCTGTTGCAGGACTACCTCAACCTCACGCCTGACGATTACCGACTGGTGGAAGTGCATGGGGCGACGTTGAAGTACTGTTCCGGCTTGCAGGATGTCTATTACCAGGGCAATACGATCGCGATCGGGGATGCGGTTTCCACGGTGAATATGTTGGGTGGCGAAGGGATTCGGCATGCCATGCAGGGAGCGGAAATTGCCAGCGACTACATTCAGCGTTATTTAGCGGGGCAAGTCGCCAGTTTTCAACCTTATCAAGCAGAAATGCACCGGGTCTTTCTCAAGACCTGGAATCTGTCGGAGCAACTGTCCAAAAAACGTTATCTACAGGACGAAGACGAAATTCTCGACAAGATGGTGAACTACTTGCAGCCTTTGAGCCTGGAAGATGTGGTGGACATCTTGTTTTACTACCGCTTCGATCGCCTCTCGAAAGGCTTGCCCCAGTACCTCCTCCGCAAACTGGATGCCTTCTGGACGCGAACGGGGGCGCGGCTCAAAAAAATTTGGTCAACCGTGTTCGCCAAACCAGGTGTGGAGTGAATGCTCAACAACATCCACCTATTTTCTCTGCCCTATGTTTTCCGGCCAATCCCCTGATCCCGTGAAGCAACAAGCCTTCATGACCTTAATCGCCGCCTTTGTGCAACAGGGACATCCCCCCGAATATGCCCAGCACATGGCGACTGCCGCGATTTTTCAAACGGACTTAGAGTTGCGCAATGCCCAACTCACTCGCTTACTCGCCTGGCTGCAACAAGAACATGCGGCGCTTTACCCGATGGCATTGGCTCTCGTGACCGCGACTAGCGAAGAATTTGAGCAGCGGGTGCAGGAACAGTTTTAAGTGCGTGGTTCAGGCAGGTTGCAGAATGATCAGCCACTGGGTAGGGGCGAATGGCAATTCGCCCTTGGCAGCAAGCCTGGTTGATTCAATTCAAAACGAGTGTAAGTCCGCGATCGCCCCATTGTGAAGTTTTTCTACCTGCTGTAACTGAATGTCAACGCAGGGAACGTCAGTATTTACTCTGAACTCCAGCATAAAGAATTTGTCAGATTCAGTGTTTGCGCGACGTTAGTCCAGTCCGTTGCCTGTCTATTCTGAGATCGGAAGCGAAACCCGTTGCAATTCCAAGAGTCCAACGGGTGCCGTGGACGAGTTCCTGTTTTATTTACAAGAAGGACATAGAACAATGGCTGTTGAAAAAGTAAATTCTTCCTCTAGCTTGGCTGAAGTCGTTGACCGGATTTTGGACAAAGGGATCGTGATTGATGCCTGGGTTCGTGTGTCTCTGGTTGGGATTGAACTGTTGGCGATCGAAGCCCGGGTGGTAATTGCCTCCGTGGAAACCTACCTGAAGTATGCCGAAGCCGTTGGTTTGACCACCCAGGCTGCTGTGCCCGCGTCCTAGGTCAGAGTTGTTGGGATTGGGAGTTTTTACTATTCATCCGCTTGTGTCTTCAGCTTTCCTGTCTCGCCCACGCACTGGAGCAGCAGGAAAGCTCCCCCGACACCTGACCGTGATTAGAGCACTCCCACCCGCTCTTTCCTGATCTCGTCATTCCCATGTTTGGGGGAAAGTTTGAATCATGTCTTTAAGAGAATCCTGGTTAGCTGACCGCCAGCAGCGCCAACAAGAGGCGATGCAACGGCAGCAAGTCGTACAAACCGTTTTAGCCGAGTTGAATCAAACCCGACAGTCTGCTGCCGCCGAGGTGACGCAGGAGTTAACCCTGTTTCGCAGTGAGTTGACCCAGCAAGACGAACAGCGGCGCGTTGATTTTCAAGTGTTTGCTGCCGAGTTGCAGCAGTATTGCCACCAATTGCAACAAGCAACCCTCGAATCGCTCAGCATGGCAGCGGCAGACCGGGAACTGATGGCCCAGCAATTAGCGCTGGAACTGCAACAGTTTCATCAGGACTTGCAAACGCGGGTGCGATCGCTCCGGGATGCCCACCAAATCGACCTGGTAACCCTGAAAGCTGAGACGCAAGCCTTTTTCGCCGATTGTCAAATGCAGCGATCGCAGGTGAGTGCCGAGGTGCAACAAGCCTTAGCCGCCAGTCGCAATCAGCGTGAGGCGGAAGTGCAAGCCTTGTTCACCCATCTGGCTGACTTTCGGGCCGAGTTGCGACACTTTCGCCAATCCCTGTCTCACACCGTTTGGGGGCAGTCAACCCCAGCGGCATCCCCGCCAGCTCCCAGGGTGACAGTGCCGAAGTTGACGGCAATTCCCCAAACAACCGCGATCGCCTCTGCCGCCAAACCCGCGCCAGTGCGATCGGTTCCCGCGAAAACGCCAGTCGCCAGCCGCACTGTCCCCGCCAAGAGCACGCCCAAAGCTGCTGCTAAACCCACACCCGCCGCTAAAAAGGTGAACACTCCGCAAGTCAGTGTGCCGCGATCGCCTGATCCATCCCCTGCTCCTGCTGAACTGGAGTCAGTCCCCTTTGAAACCGAGATTTACACCTTTCTCCAGGATCATCAAGGTGCCCGCCTGACCCAGATTGAATCAGGACTGAAGGTGAATCGCTTCCAGGCCGTCGATGCCCTGCGATCGCTGATCAAAAAAGGCTTAGTCACCCAACGCGATCGCGTCTACCTCACCCAACCCTAACCCCCATCCCCCATCCCCCAATCCCATGACCACCATCCTCCGAGCCGCCCCCCGTCGATTTGTCAGCACCCCCGCCGTGGAACGCGTAGTAGCCCGCGCCTTACGCTACCTGCAATCGGGCTATTCTGTCCATTTACGCGGTCCCGCTGGTACGGGTAAAACCACTCTGGCCGTTCATCTCGCAGACTTGCTGGCCCGTCCCATGATGCTGATTTATGGCGACGACGAATTTAAGACCTCCGACCTGATTGGCAACCAGACGGGCTACACCCGCAAAAAGGTGGTGGATAATTACATCCACAATGTCGTCAAGGTCGAAGATGAGTTGCGCCAGAACTGGGTTGATTCTCGCCTGACGCTGGCCTGTCGGGAAGGCTTTACGCTGGTCTACGACGAATTCAATCGCTCCCGCCCAGAAGTCAACAACGTGCTGTTGTCCGCTTTGGAAGAGAAGCTGTTAGTGTTGCCGCCCAGCAATAACCGGAGTGAATATTTGCGAGTCGATCCGCATTTCCGGGCGATTCTCACCTCGAACCCGGAAGAATACGTGGGGGTGCATCAGACGCAGGATGCCCTCATGGATCGGTTGATTACGATCAATATTCCAGAGCCAGATGAGTTGACGCAACTGGAAATTCTGGTGCAGAAGACGGAGTGCGATCGCGCCAGTGCCATGTTGATCGTCCGTTTGGTCCGCGCCTACCGCCAGAAAACCGGAGCAGAGAAGGCTTCAGGCTTGAGATCGGGGCTGATGCTGGCCAAGATTTGTCAGGAGCATGAGATTCTCGTGGCGGCTGAAAATCCAGAGTTTCGGGATGTGTGCGCTGACATTCTGCTGTCACGAGCGGGAATTGCCCTCGAAGAGGCGACCAAAGCCTTGTGGGAAGTGCTGAATCAGATGGTACAGGAAGGTTGGGGCGAAATTCCGGTGGTCGAGTCAGCGGCAGCAGTGCCCGTGAGTGCGCCATCACCCGCCGAGATTGCCCAAAACCTGGCAGCGTTAGAAGCCGATGCTAAAGCTCCCACTGCCAAGTCATCCCGCAAAGCGAGTGTAGCCACGCTGGAGCCGATCGCGGAACCGATGCCCTATGTCGCGGAAATTTTGGCCTACCTGCAGCAAACTCAGGGTGCCAAACTGACGGATCTGGAAAAAGCCTTACAGCTCGATCGCATCCAAGCCGTGAATACCCTCAAACACTTAATGGCCGAGGGCAAAATTGAACAGCGGTATCGGCTTTATGTCCTGAAGGAAGGTGTGTAATGGCGACTGTTGTTCCCACTCAAGCGTTTCCAGTTTCGACCAAAGATTCTGCCCGCACTATTCAAACTTCAACGATGGGTTCGTCCCTGGCGGATGTGTTGGAACGGGTATTGGATAAAGGCATCGTGATTGCGGGCGATATTTCTGTTTCGGTCGCAAATACCGAATTGCTGAATATTCGGCTGCGACTGTTAATTTCCTCCGTAGACAAAGCCCGCGAGATTGGCATTAACTGGTGGGAAAATAACCCCCACTTCAGTGCTCAAACCCAAAACTTGCTGGAATCCAATCGGCAATTGCAGGAACGGATCGAAACTCTGGAAACCGAACTGAAAGCGATGCGATCGCTGCCTCCTGCTACCCCGCTCCAAGCCAACTCTGAACCGACGCTGCAATCCTTGAGTGATGAACTCCTGGGACTGTAAGCGATCGCGATCGACGAAATCCAGCACAATGAAGGTTAGATGTCCCATCTAACACAAACAGCGTGTCCTCCAAACCTCCTAACATAGCGCTTACGCATCCGCCCAAAACCAGCCCGAATGCGGGACTGGCTCCCCTCCTGTTGACGGTAGTGGAGTTGGTGCGGCAACTCATGGAGGCGCAAGTCATTCGCCGCATGGAAGCTGGCGAGTTAGATGATAACGACCTCGATCGCGCCGCCGACAGCTTGCGGAAATTGCAAGAACAGATCCTCAACATCTGCGAAATTTTTGACATCGACCCCAAAGATCTCAACCTGGACTTAGGCGAAGTCGGCACCCTCCTCCCCACCCACGGCGGCTACTACCCCGGCGAAAAGTCCGCCAGCCCCACCATTCTCGAACTCCTCGATCGCCTCCTCAACACAGGCGTTGTCGTCCAGGGTGAAGTCGATCTCGGTCTTGCCGACATCGATTTGATCCATGCCAAACTTCAACTGGTGCTCACGTCGAAGCCGATTTGACTCCTTTCCTCTACCCCAGCAACTTCTCAATCTTTTCTGGTGTCAACTCCTGGACGTTCCAGAATACGGCATCGGCTCCGGCTTGTTCCAGGGTGTTGGCATAGGCTAGGCTGCGGGCTTCTGTTTCCTGGACATGGGGGGGCAGCACGCCGATCGCCATCCACACGCGATCGGGCTGTTGTTCTCGCGCCCGCTGCACGGTATACATATCAGCCACGGTATCGCCGACATATAGAACTGGGAGCGCGGCGGCGGCGAGTTGGGCGACGGTGGCAAATAAGCCAGTGGGATCGGGTTTGCCGGGGGCATCTTCCATGGCGATCAGGACGGGGGATTGTAAGCCCAAGCGTTTTTCCAGAACGTAATTGGCGGAACCGCGTGTGGCACCACTGAAGAAGCCCCAGCGGATGCCAGCCGCAGTTAAGAGGTCGAGATAGCTGGGTTCCAGGAGTAACGGTTCTTGCGTGATGTAGCCATTCCAGTGGATGGGATCGGTGCCCCGGTAGCGGGATTGGAAGAAGGCGACCAGGCGATCGTAATCAATGTGAACGCCACCGCGGCCATTGGCATCGGGGTGGAGGATATCGGCGATCGCGACAATTGACTCAACGGGCAGTTTTGCTTGTTCAAAATAGCGGTACACCAACTCTTGCGAGGCTTCCCAATCGTTATTCCAGATGCCTTCTGATTTCAGTTGGTCAATCTCAGCGGGCGAGGGGCGAAACTGCCCCTGCGTTAAATGTTCGACCGTATCGGCGAGGGCGCGGCGGTAAGAGCCACCCACATCCCGCACCACGCCATCAATATCAAAGACCACGATCGCCGACTGTTGCATGGAGACACCTACCAAAAGGAAGAGGACAAAATGTAAAAAGATAAGGTACTATAAAGGGCTGTAGTTTACCGATAGTTTGGGATTTCGCGGGAGGTAGGGTTGCCGAAATTTATTTTGAAAGTTCTGTGGTTAGAAAAAGACGTGGCGTTAGCCGTTGATCAGGTTGTGGGTAAGGGAACTAGCCCTTTGACATCTTACTTTTTTTGGCCTCGTAATGATGCTTGGGAACAGTTAAAGACTGAACTGGAAGCTAAGCACTGGATTAATGAAGTCGATCGCATCGATTTGCTGAACAAAGCGACAGAAGTGATTAACTACTGGCAAGAAGAAGGGAAAGAGCGTCCGATGTTAGAAGCTCAGACGAAATTCCCAGAAGTGATTTTCATGGGTAGTTCGTGAGCCGGAAGGCGACGGTAGCGTGATCGTTCGATTTCTCATCAGCTAACGGGCGATCGCGGCCAGCCCCGATGGTGACGCGAATAACCTTGTTTAAGATCAAAAACAAACCGCTCTAGCACGCCAAAATGGTAAAGTTGGGGCGGATTTTGTTTATGCAATTCCCAGCAGATGTCCGCGATCGTGACGTTCACTGCAAACTTTTATTTGAGAGTTCGTCCATCATTTGCTACGGTTTATTACATCTGATTGATATTCCTTTACATTTTATTGCCAGTTTACAAGCAGCCAGGTAGGTATCCATGACCACGATTAGTCCTGATCAGATCGAAAGAATTGTTTGGAACCAGCATCATGACCCGTTTGAAGTGCTGGGTCCACATCAAGTAGAGACTGAGGCAGGCAAAAAAGTTTGGGTCGTGCGGGCTTACCAACCTTCGGCGCAAGCGGTTTGGGTGGTGATTCCTGAACAGCGGCAAGAATATCCGATGCAGGCGACGCATCATCCGCACTTCTTTGAATGCACCATTGATACGCCCGAATTGGCGAACTACCAACTGCGGCTGCAAGAAGGCGATCGCGATCGGGTCATTTATGATCCCTATGCGTTTCGCTCTCCCTGGCTGACTGACTTCGACATCCATTTATTTGGTGAAGGTACCCACCACCGCATTTACGAAAAACTAGGCGCACATCCCACTGAATTAAATGGGGTGAGGGGCGTGTATTTTGCAGTGTGGGCACCCAATGCGCGGAACGTTTCCCTGTTGGGTGACTTCAATTACTGGGATGGCCGCAACCACCAGATGAGCAAGCGCGTGAATGGTGTTTGGGAACTCTTCATTCCCGGGATTGGCGTTGGCGAACATTACAAATACGAAGTCAAAAACTGGGAAGGTCATATTTACGAAAAATCTGACCCCTACGGGTTTCAACAAGAACCGCGCCCCAAAACTGCGTCGATCGTTGCCGACCTGAATTCCTATCAATGGCAAGATGCCGAATGGATGGAGCAACGTCGTCACAGCGATCCATTGACCCAGCCAATTTCAGTTTATGAATGCCATTTAGGTTCCTGGTTGCATGCGTCCTCGTCTGAGCCTGCCCTGCAACCCGATGGGACAGAAGCACCCGTTGTCGTCGTGTCAGAACTCAAGCCCGGTGCTCGGTTCCTCACTTATCGCGAACTGGCGGCAAAAATGATTCCCTATGTCAAAGAATTAGGGTTTACGCACATTGAATTACTGCCTGTCGCTGAGCATCCCTTCGATGGCTCCTGGGGCTATCAGGTGACGGGCTATTATGCCGCCACCTCTCGCTTCGGCTCCCCAGAAGACTTGATGTACTTCATCGATCAATGTCACCAAAATGGGCTGGGTGTGCTAGTGGACTGGGTTCCGGGTCACTTCCCTAAAGATGGTCACGGCCTCGCCTTCTTTGATGGCACTCACTTGTATGAACACGCTGATCCTCGCATTGGTGAACACAAAGAATGGGGCACGCTCGTCTTCAATTACGGGCGCAATGAAGTCCGCAATTTCCTGGTCGCTAATGCCCTCTTCTGGTTCGACAAATATCACATCGATGGGATGCGCGTTGATGCCGTCGCTTCCATGCTCTACCGCGACTATCTCCGGAAAGATGGGGAATGGATTGCGAACCAGTATGGTGGCCGCGAACACATCGAAGCAGCAGATTTCTTGCGGCAAACGAACCATGTGATTTTCAGCTACTTCCCTGGTGTGTTGTCCATTGCGGAAGAGTCTACCGATTGGCCGATGGTGTCCTGGCCCACCTACGTCGGTGGCTTAGGCTTTAACCTGAAGTGGAACATGGGCTGGATGCACGACATGTTGGACTACTTCCACATGGACCCTTGGTTCCGGCAGTTTCACCAGAATAATGTCACTTTCAGCATGATGTATCACCATAGCGAGAACTTCATGCTGGCGCTTTCCCATGATGAGGTGGTGCATGGGAAGAGTGCCATGATTGGCAAAATGCCCGGTGATGAGTGGCAGAAGTATGCCAACATGCGGGCGCTGTTTACCTATATGTTCTGCCACCCTGGGAAGAAGACCATCTTCATGAGTATGGAGTTGGGGCAATGGAATGAATGGAATGTGTGGGCAGACTTGGAGTGGAATTTGCTTCAGTTTGATGCGCACCAAAAGTTCAAATATTTCTTTGGCCAATTAAATCGCTTGTATAAGAGTGAACCTGCCCTTTACTCGTGGGACTTTGGTGGGGGACAAGGCGGCTTTGAGTGGATTGATTGTAGTGATAGTCGCCACAGTGTCGTGTCCTTCATTCGCTGGGCGAAAGACTATGAGGATTTTGCGATCGTGGTCTGTAACTTCACGCCGCAACCACACTCTCACTACCGCGTTGGGGTGCCGTTCAAAGGTTTCTACACCGAAGTCTTTAATAGTGATGCTCGCGATTTTGGCGGCAGCAATATGGGCAATCTAGGCGGTAAGTGGACCGATGATTGGGCTTACCAAAATCGCCCCTATTCTCTCGATGTGTGTCTGCCACCGTTGGGCGTGCTGATGTTTAAGCTGGATCAGGTGCAGACCGAGGCTGCCTTAAAATCAGTTGAGGTGAGTGCGGCTGCGATCGACGAGTAATCCGATCGCGACAGGTCAGAGGCGAGACAGTTCCGCCTAACGTTGATCACAATCAAGCAGGGACTTTGATGAGTCCCTGCTTAAATTTTGCAATTTCGGCGCGATCGCCTATGCCAAGGGCACAGGTTCCAGATTCAAGTCGCTGAGTAAGCGATCGAAATCAAAGTGTTTTTCCATCATGGTGTAGAGACAATCCAGTTTGATGGGTTCATGAATCCGCACCTGCCCGATCGCCCGATCCACAATTTCAACGGTTGTCAGCGTATCCAAATCAACGGACAGAATCGGAATTTCTAAATCTTCTGCCCGACTCACCACGTCCGGATGGGGCCGCATCTGTCCGGTCAAAATCAAGCATTGAGTAGAAGTTTCGATCGCCGCCAATTGAATGTCGGTGCGATCGCCCCCGGTAATCACGGCCATATTCCGCCCTTTGCGAAAATACTTCAGGGCCGAATTGACATTCATCGCGCCAATGGCTAGGCTTTCCACCATCAAATCCAGCCGATCTTTGCGGCACAGCACTTCCGCATTCAGCTTCTCCACCAAATCTTTGACGCTGACACTCCGCAACAACTCATTGCGGGGCATCAGTCCTAAAATCGGCACGCCGCGTTCAGCCAGAAACGGTTTCACAGCATCTTGCACTTCTGCCAAGCGATCGGCTGGGATGTCGTTGATGAAAGCCCCCAAGAGGCGATCGCCTAACCGCCGTTTTGCCGAAATCAGGGCACCCACAATCAGTAACGAATGAAATCGAGCAACCAGGACAATCTTGGCATCAACGATTTCCGCCGCTTGCTGTAACGACAAATCAAACAAACTGCCTTCTTCTAAATTGGATGGCCCTTCTAGTAAGACTAGATCTGGCCCTTGCAACTGCAAATACTGTTGCAGCAGTTGCGGGTAATCGACTTGATCCTCACCCCGAATCCGCTTTTGAATGGTGCCATCGGTTAAGGGAAGAACGGTGGGCTGAAGTCGATTGGCAGGCAATTTCAGCGTCTGAGCAACAAACTCCACATCTTCTTCCACCTGTTCCCCCTGCACCACGCCCCAACAGGTGCCGAGGGGTTTGCCGTAGGCGATGTCTAAGCCGCGTTTCTGTAATTGATGCGCGATTCCCAGGACTGTTGCCGACTTGCCACTGTATGCCTCAGTCGATCCCACTAATAGATATTTCGCTGAGTTAGGCACGCTTCTACTCCCTGGTTACTGAACAATCACATTTTTCGAGCATTCAAACTATTGTACGGTTATCGACGGGAAAAGAATTCAGTTCTCACCAGGTCGATCGCTGCAATTCCAACACTTTAATTCATTGCCAGTAGGGTAATTTCAGTTTAGTCAGAAGTAAATCGCATACTGAGATCTAACCAGGTCGATCGCGTGATTGGCGCACTCGTGGAAATGTAATCGACCCCCGTTGCCGCCACTGCGCGAATCGTCTCCAGCGTAATGTTGCCAGACGCTTCAACTTTGATGCGATCGTTCACTTGCCGAATCCGGTGTACCGCCTGCTGCATCATCGCCAGCGGCATATTATCCAGCATGATGATGTCGGCTCCATGCGCGAGCGCTGCATCCACCATGTCCAGCGTTTCCGTTTCCACCTCAATCGTCAGGGGATAAGGCATATGTGTCCGCACTTGGGCGATCGCTGCGCCAATGCCGCCCGCTGCCACAATATGGTTATCCTTCAGCATCACCGCATCATCCAAGCCCATGCGGTGATTCATCGCGCCACCAACCTGCGAAGCGTATTTCTCCAGCAATCGCAGACCAGGGGTGGTTTTGCGGGTATCGACTAACTGTGTCGGTAAATCGTCAATCAACTCCACGTATTTCCGCGTCATGCTGGCAATTCCACTCAGTCGCATCACCAGATTCAACGCGACTCGCTCTCCCGTCAATAATGCATCCATCGAACCAGTGATCGTGGCGATCGCCTGCCCCGCTTCACACCACTGCCCCTCTGCCACCATTGCGTTGAACTCTACCTGGCTGTTGAGCAGGTGAAACACTCTGGCGGCAATCGGCAGTCCCGCCACCACCCCCGCTTCTTTGATGATCCACCGCGCCTGCCCTGGTTTGGAACCAGCCGGAAACAGGGATTGGGTAGTGCGATCGCCCCGCCCAATATCTTCCACTAACCAGCTTTGTAAGAGTGGATCCAGTACCAAAAACGGGGGTAGCACAGCAGCAGGAAGCTTCATTTTACGGTTGTCATCAAAAATAAGGGGTCTACTCGGAGCCTAAAGAACGGACTTGCCTGATTCTCTCTGATCACTGTAACGCTATCAGACCGACCAACTTTTTAGTTACGCAGGGAGTAATTTGAGCGTTGTAGGAGGAGGGAGGGGCGATCGGGCTAATTCTCAATTCTGACCAATCCCTCCCAAACGACTGCCCCATATACCTTCAGAAGAAATCCTCAAACTTCTTAGAATTTCTAGTTGACACCCATATCAAATTTCCGTATATTGGTAAATGCGGCTGAAGCGAGACACCTTTCGAGGGAATCGAATCAAGTTGCTAGAACCTGGACAGTGAAATAGTTTGAAAGCCATTAGACCCGTCAAAAGTTCCTGAATAATGGAATGATAAGACGAGATAGTTTGGTGTAAACCGAATTACTTTTCCTTCAGCATAAGGGATTTGTATAAGTCTCTTGTCTAAGGATAACGGAAACGAAAGAGAGAGCCTAAGAACTTTTTCTGTGTTTTAGATAACATGGAGAGTTTGATCCTGGCTCAGGATGAACGCTGGCGGTATGCTTAACACATGCAAGTCGAACGGAATATCTTCGGATATTTAGTGGCGGACGGGTGAGTAACGCGTGAGAATCTGCCTATAGGTTCGGGACAACTACTGGAAACGGTAGCTAATACCGGATGCGCCGAGAGGTAAAAGCTTAATGTGCCTATAGATGAGCTCGCGTCTGATTAGCTAGTTGGAGAGGTAAGAGCTCACCAAGGCAACGATCAGTAACTGGTCTGAGAGGATGACCAGTCACACTGGGACTGAGACACGGCCCAGACTCCTACGGGAGGCAGCAGTGGGGAATTTTCCGCAATGGGCGCAAGCCTGACGGAGCAATACCGCGTG